>NZ_JBFRCY010000095.1:0-9361 GCF_052113305.1 Terriglobus sp. YAF25 | reverse complement strand
ATCCAGACCGACCTCGATTTCGGATCGGATGGTCCGGCCATCGTTCATCGCAGGATTGTTGTTGAAGAAATTGCGTGCTCGGGTGCGGGCGGCGTCGTCATTCGCGAAATAGATCAGAGCATCGGAGTCCTGATCCATGTGCGGCTTCTCGCCGGTTGGGGTGGTGAGAACGAAGTCGTATCCTGCGGCGACGAGCGTCATCAGGGGAACAGCGGTTTCGTTCAGAAACTGGCCGATGGTGATCGTGCCGCCGCCCTGTGCCTCAAGCTGAATGCCGTTCGAACCGATGACGAGAATTGTTCCTTTACTCATAAGATGCTCCTGTCTTGAAAGAGAAAGCCGTGGGCTATCCGTTGAATGGAAGAAAAGCTTGAAAATTTGGCTGTTGGCCGARGCCTGCCCATGTAGACCCTTCATAGAGGTCCAAAGCAGGGTTGGCGAGCAGGTGCTATGCCTTCGCGGCTTCAATCATCCGGTGGACGGTTTCTTGCGTAGTCCAAACCGCGTTTGCCATGAATCGCCAGTTGATCATCGCCGCGTCGTATCCGGCACCTTCTTCATTCGAAGCCGCCGCGACCGCATCGCGAACCATCACGACTTCCAGGCTGTTCTGGATGAGATTGCGCATGTGGTCTTCTAAACAAAGATTCGCTACAGGACCCGCCATGATGACCTTTTCGATCTTGTGACGGCGCAGCATGTAGACCAGGTCGCTGGTCGGCGCGTAGGTGACATGGCGCGATACGATGGTTGTCCCAGCATCCTCCATGTACTTGCGGAAACGATCGGGGATATCCGCGCCACTGCCGGCCACGCCGTCGAAATGCAGCGGGCTCTGGCGCGCCACTACTCCTCCCTTTAATGCGAGATCTTCCATCGGACTGAGGCCCGTTTTCCCCTTGTGATCGTGTGGGAAGAAGTAATGGGGTGACATGAACACGGGGAAATCGTGGTCTTTGGCGGTCTGGAGCAGTGTTTCCAGGTTGCCATTGACGTTGTTACGCTTCATGAGCTCTTCGATCATGACGTAATACTTGCCACCTTCGGTGAGGAAGTCATTCTGGATATCAACCAGAACGAGCGCCGTCCGATCGTTGTTGATCTGCATATCGACCTTGTGTTCGAACAACATTTTGGGTTCCTTTCATTCAACAAGCTTGGCGTGAGGGAGTTAGAGATTCCCAGACAACATAAACACTGCCTATCTCTTGTTCATAGACAGGGGCCTCATCTGGAGGTCGAGTATACGCCAGATATTTATAAGGGAGCCTATTGCTCAGAGGCTTGCTCGTTCATCGGATTTTGCGGATAAGAGCGGTCGCTTCAGCGCAGATTGCCGGCTTCCAATCGAGATCGAGAAGTCGTCAGAAGCTGCCATTTACGCCACTTCTAGCGTGGGTGCCTGGAAGTCCTGGCGAGTAATTCAGACCAATACAAAGTCACGTCAGCGTCGAGCATAGGTGGCAGAAACTGCCTGCTTTTTGTCAGACTGAGCGACCTTCTCGTCCGGCGACGAAACTCGCCCTCTCCAGGTTCAGTAGACGTGCCTTAACCTCAAGGCCCCCCGCAAATCCTGTGAGCTTTCCTGAATGCCCGATCACCCTATGACAAGGAATGATGATGCTCACGGGATTCCGAGCATTCGCTGCTCCAACGGCTCTGGAGTGGTTCGGCCTTCCCAACCCATTCGCGATCTGACCATAGGTCCTGGTCTCGCCAGAGGGAATATTCAAGAGAGCTTTCCACACTTCTTTCTGAAAGAAGGTTCCCCTTATATCGAGTGGAACCGAAAAAGCAGTTCGCTCTCCCGCGAAGTATTCAGCGAGCTGCCTCTCGGCCAAGTCCAGCGTTGGATGATCCCCCGGTGCGAGCGGACCCAGCGGAACACGTGCCGGATTGTCGTTTTCCCATAGAAGAGCGACTATGCCGAGGTCGCTCGCCACAAGTGTGAGCTTGCCAACTGGCGAATCACAATACCTATACAACAGACTCACGAGATCTATTCCTTTCTTCAGCGAAGCTCGCCCACAACGCAACGGCGGCGTAAGCGCGCCATGGGCGAACAGAATCAATTTGAATCCCGGGGTGACGCTTCAGCTCCTGCTTCAGACCATAGTCAGAGGACGGGAAAGCATCGTCATCGTCGAATCCTCGCATCGCTGCATACTCGGTGGTCCACTTTCCTACACCGGGAACAGACTGAAGGGTCTCTCTAAGTGCGGCTACGGAAGGCGCTTCTTTGCCGTCAAGTGTTCCATCCGCGACGGCTGTCGCGAGAGCTCGGATCGTTGCTCTTCTTGCGATGGAGGTACGAACGCTCGATAGGTCCGCGAGCAGCAATTGTTGAGCTGTCGGGAAAAGAAAGATATCCTCGGAGGTTTCCGGATGCCTCATCACTGTTCCTGCAGCCCTCATCAACTCGCCGGTCAACACGCGTCCAAAACTCACCGAAACGAGTTGGCCCAGAATCGTGGTCACCAGAGCCTCAAAGCCATTCCAAGACCGTGCGACACGGAGCCCAGGGTGTTGCATCCAAAATCCCGAAAGATAGCGATCCGTCTTCATCGCTGCATCAAGATCCTCTGGCTTCACCTCCACATCGAACATTTTCCTAACCCTTGCTTCGATCTCGACGATGTCTTCCGCGGTCGCATTCCAAATGACTAGCCGGAGGCACAGAGACCTCGGAGCGTGCGTGACCCTAAACCATCCCAACCCTTGTCCGGTCGGCACGACGCGTCCGAATCCGTCATTGTCAGCCGTTTCAAGGTACGGAATCTGATGAGCTCGAAAATATCCCAGGACACTTGCCCAATCGTAGGGCGGCCAGTATCGAAGCATCCTTCGAACGGATGGGCTGGAAGTGGTCTCGGACCTAGGTGTCATCTGAGGTGTGCGGTGAGCGGGGCCTACGCGGGTGCGGACTGAAGGAATTCCGTCCAAAGCTCCTACTTTGGCTCGCGCGCGGGGCGACGCAGTAGCTCGCCTTTGCAATTTGGACACCTGCCTGCAAGCGGACCGCAGGCGCATCGCTCACAAAAGGTGCATTCGTAGGAACAGATCATCGCGTCCCTGGCATTCATAGGTAACTCGGCATCACACCGCTCACACTTCTTCTTCATTTCCAGCAAGGCAGGTTCTCCATCAGGGCAGATCGTTTGAGTCCAGTTCTCACAACATTGAGGTTCGACGAGCGCATTGCACCGGTACTAAACAGTGCCGAAGCGTTCGCGGTATTCCTTAGGCGTCATCGATAGCTGCTGAAGAAACGCTCTCCGGAGAGACTGCTCATCCCGGAACCCGGTGTTGCGCGCTATCGCTTTCAAAGGCAACTCTTTTGCCTCCAGATGTTGTCGAGCAGCTTCAACACGAAGCGATTGCACCCAACGTGCCGGCGTGGTTCGAAAGTGGATTTCGAACTGACGAGCAAACGTACGGGGAGTCATCGCAACCACTTTTGCCAGCGTATTCACGTCGAGTGTCTGGGTGAGCCGCGTTTTGGCCCACGCCGGAAGATCACGCATCGGCGTTCCACTGACATCTGCCTGTTGTGCGAGCAAGGTGCTGTACTGCGCTTGTGTTCCAGGCCTTCTCAAAAACAGAACCATGTGACGAGCACAGGCCGCCGCTACATCATGACCGAAGTCCTCCTCGACTAGTGCAAGCGCCAAATCGATGCCCGCGCTGATGCCTGCAGTGGTGTAGGTCTTCCCATCTTTGATGAAGATCGGATCGCGTTCGATCGTCAGACTGGCGTAACGATCTGCCAGCTGGTCGATATAGCTCCAATGGGTTGTTGCTCGCTTGCCGTCGAGCAAACCTGCGGCCGCCAGCATGAACGCGCCGGTACATATCGAAGCGAGACGACGCACGTGAGCAGAACGTCTGCGCAACCAGCGGATGAGTTCGGGGGGATGAAATTCGATCATCGCCCCTTCTCCACCAATTGCGATCAGCGTGTCGATTGGTCCGACATAATCTGCGTAGAAGCAAGCATTCCCGAGAGTGAAGCCTCCTACACTCTGTACCTCGGAGGTCGGCTGCATTGACAAAATCTTGAGTGCGTACTGTTGCTTGCCATTAACTTGTGGGTTGGAAAACACCGACGCTGGCCCCATCAGATTAAGAAGCTCAAACGGAGAGGCCACCAGGAAAGCGATGACTCGTGAGCGGGTTGCCATAAGTAGATTTTACTATGGCAGTTTATGCCCTAATTATGTCAGTTCTGCCACTGTTGTTTGTGTCAGGATTTGACTGTATTTCGTCATGTTTAGTGTCTAAAGATCAGCCTTGACTATCCTCCGCGATCGTCGCGCTTGGCTGAGATCACCTACGTAGTGCGTGGGACAGACAGACTGCGCCACCTTAGGGCCGCCACGTCGGGGGCGGCCCGATGTCTGTCTGCTGTATCCCGCAGACCGCTGAGCATCGATGCGAATCGACAAGTGTTGAAGTGCAACAACAGTGCTGATACTTCCGAGACAGCGCTGCACGGAGGATGTGCCCATTGTCTGGTTGGCAGAATATGACTGTTTTATGTCAAGTCTGCCGGAGCCAGTTCACATCTTTAACACTGCGCAAGACGAGATGCCGTTTTGATTCGTTGGAAATCTGCAGGGAGAAGGAGAAGCAATGGCGACGCAACAGAGCAAGAGTGAAGAGTTCCGTAAGCTGCACATCGCGGGCAATCCGCTTGTCATTTACAACATATGGGATCCTGGCAGCGCCAAGGCTGCACTTGCAGCCGGAGTAAAGGCGATTGCGACTAGCAGTTGGGCAGTTGCTGAGGCGAACGGGTTTTCAGACGGCGAGCAAACTCCGATCAACCTAGCTATTGAAAACCTGCGACGCATCGTTAACAGCACAGATTTGCCTGTGACCGTTGATCTAGAGAGTGGCTACGGCGCTACACCTGGGGACGTTGGCGAGACTATCGGACTCGCAATTAATGCCGGTGCTATCGGCTGCAATCTCGAAGACAGCTTCCCATCAGACGGCACGTTGCGAGAGATCGCGGATCAGACTGCGCGTATCGCTAGTGCCCGTCAGGCCGCCGACAAACAGGGGCTTGCGTTCTTCATCAATGCAAGAACTGATGTCTTTATCAACACGCCGTCCAGTGAGCACACCATCGCAATGCTGACCGAAGCGCTCAAGCGTGCTGAAGCTTATAAGAAGGCCGGCGCCGATGGACTGTTTGTGCCAGGGCTCATCGATCTCACCCTCATTAGCAAGTTGACAGAAGCGTCAACTCTACCGATCAACATCTTGATCGGGGGTTCAGGCCCCTCTATCTCGTCATTGGCCGAAGTCGGTGTCGCGCGTGTGAGCTATGGCGGAACTCCTTATGCCGAACTGATGGGTACGTTTGAAGACTCTGTTCGCTCCGCTGTAAGCAAAGCGTCCGCATGAGAACAAGCGATGCGGAGGTCCCGACGTGTTTTGCCGGAACCTCCGCTCACTGGTTGTCCCAGATCGCCTGAGAGCCGTATGGGTCGTATTGCAACGGGACAACACAACGAGCATTGATGGCCGAGAGGCCACTTGAGTGAGGAACAATGACAAACAGAATTGATCAACCCGAACTTGGGGCGCTAAGCGGCTCACCTATAAACCGGCGCGGCCCTAAGTTCTGGATCGGCACCGTGGCTATCGTGGCTGTAATCACAATCACAATCGTTGTTGGAGTGCGTTTCTTCGGTCGAGGCACCGTCCAAGCTGCTCCACCGAATCCTCCCGTTGTAACCGTCAGCGAGCCGCTTCAACGTGACCTCGACTCACGGCTTCAATTCTTAGGTCAGTTCTCGCCGGTAGAGCGCGTCGAGTTGCGAGCACAAGTCGGCGGCACGCTGACGAGAATTGGCTTCAAGGATGGAGACGTTGTGCGAAAAGGCGATCTCCTGTTTGAAATTGATCCGACGCAGTACCAGATCAAGTTGAGTGAGGCCACGGCGCAGCTCGAAAGTGCTCAAGCCAGGTACGATCTTGCGACGAAGGAACTGACTCGCGCGCAGACGTTGCAGCAGACGGAAGCTGGAACAGTCGAGAACGTAGAACAGCGTGCAGGAGAGCAACGAACAGCACAAGCTGCCATCAACGCAGCACAGGCGCTCATCCGTGACGCTCAGTTTGATTTGAATCACTGCCGCATCACCGCCCCGTTTACGGGACGTATGGGAAATCACCTTGTCTCGATGGGCAATCTCGTTTCCGGCAGCCGGGCGGGAGCTGGAGCGACGACGCTTCTTGCGACGATAGTTTCTTTGAATCCGATCTATCTTGATTTCGACATGAGCGAGTCGGACTATCTGACGTTCGAGCGTGAGCGAGCCAAGCAGAAAGGTGGCCTCGCCCAAAGGGTAGACGCCGCGTTGAGTGATGAGAGCGAATTCAGGCACGCAGGCACTCTCAACTTCATCGACAACAGCCTTGATCGTTCGAGTGGAACCATCCACGCACGCGCCATACTCCCCAACGGTGATCTTTTACTTACGCCCGGTGTTTTTGGCAGGGTTCTGCTTCCGACTACGAAGCCTACATCCGTGTTCCTCGTTCCTGATGATGCGGTTCTCCCTGACCAGTCCGAACACGTTGTGTTGACYGTTGGACCGGACAGCGTTGTGACGCCGAAGAAAGTACAACTAGGCGACCTGCGTGGTGGCCTCAGAGTGATTCGCACCGGACTTCTACCAAACGACAGAGTGATCATCGGCGGGGTCGCGATTGCTGCTCCGGGATCAAAGGTAACGCCACACACCGGAACCATCACCTTCAGAACCGCCCAGGATCGGAGTGCTGTCCAGCCATGAAGCTTACTCATTTCTTCATCGATCATCCACGTTTCGCAACGGTAACAAGCGTCTTCATCACGTTATTCGGATTGGCGACTCTAGTTGCGTTGCCGATTGCGCAATATCCCGACATTGTCCCACCGACTATACAAGTCACAACAGCGTATCCAGGGGCTTCGGCTGACACGATCGCACGTACTGTGGCGACTCCACTTGAGCAAGCCATTAACGGTGTCGAATCGATGGACTACATCAGTAGCCAATCGACTGGCGATGGAAACCTCACGATTACCGCGACGTTCAAAATCGGCAGTGATGTGAACCTTGCTCAACAGTTCACGAACAATCGAGTGCAGGATACGCTGTCGCGGCTCCCTGACCCCGTTCAGCGGATAGGCGTGAAGACTCAGAAAGTCATTCCCGCATACCTGCTAGGCATTTTTCCATATTCCCCCCATCAGACACGCGACGTGTCGTACATCTCGAATTACATGACGCTTCACGTGAGAGATGAGATATCTCGTCTCCCGGGAGTGGGGGGGATCTTTGCGCTCGGGGAACGACAGTTCGCGATGCGTATCTGGATCAATCCTGACAAGGCCGCGGTACACGATATCAGTGCTGACGATATCGTGGCGGCCCTGCGCGCTCAGAATGCCCAGGTTTCTGCAGGCGTCTTGAACCAACCACCAATTTCGACCACGGCCGCGTATCGCATCAACGTTGAAGCTTTAGGAAGACTGACGACACCTGAACAATTTGCGGCGGTAATCATCAAGACCGATAAGGACGGACACGTCACGCGTATCCGTGATATAGGCCACGTCGATTTGGGATCCGCCGACTACAACAGCATCTCTTACTCGGACCGTTATCCGTCAAATCCATTTTGGTTCTTTGCCGTGCCTGGATCGAATGTGGTCACGGTTGAGCATGAGGTATTGGACAAGTTCCGCGAGCTGAAGAAACACTTTCCATCTGACATCAGCGATATCAAGATCTACGATCCCACTGAATTCGTAAGCCGATCGATCAAAGAGGTCGCGGTTACCATCGTGATTGCGGTCGTGCTGGTTGTCTTCGTCGTCTACGTCTTTCTACAAAACTGGCGAGCGACGCTCATCCCGGTCGTGGCCATTCCAGTGTCACTCCTTGGCAGTTTCGTTATCCTCGCTTTGTTTGGAATTTCCGTCAACAATCTTTCCTTGTTCGGTCTCGTGCTGGCCGTAGGGATTGTTGTCGATGACGCAATCGTCGTTGTAGAGAACGTAGAACGCAACATGGCCTTGGGTATGTCGGCGGTCGACGCTGCTCACAAAACCATGGACGAGGTGTCTGGTGCACTGATTGCGATCGCTCTGACTCTATGTGCGGTGTTCGTGCCCTCCGCGTTCATCTCGGGAATCTCTGGGCTCTTCTTCAAGCAATTCGCTACCACTATCGCGGCGTCAACGATCATCTCTTGCTTTGTCTCTCTTACGCTGAGTCCCGCTCTGTGCGCGGTCCTGCTGAAACCTCATCACGTCAGAGA
The DNA here is from genome assembly GCF_052113305.1 of Terriglobus sp. YAF25. Taxonomy (NCBI): domain Bacteria; kingdom Pseudomonadati; phylum Acidobacteriota; class Terriglobia; order Terriglobales; family Acidobacteriaceae; genus Terriglobus; species Terriglobus sp. YAF25. The sequence goes on along the minus strand of NZ_JBFRCY010000095.1, from coordinate 1,039 downwards.
GTCTTCTGAGAAATGGTTCACTACCTCAGCGAATGCGGGATTTGATGTCTCAACATTCACGTTCTCTTCCGATACAGGAAGCATCTATTTCTCCCTGCCATCGCTTTATGACGTCGAGATACCCGGTGGCGACGCAGCGACGATGCTACAGACGGTGAGGCAGAGACTTGCTGGTATCACGGAAGCACAGGTTGCGGTGATATCACCTCCACCGGTTCAAGGTCTCGGTTCAGCCGGGGGATTCAAGTTAATGGTCGAGGACCGGAACAACTTGGGTTCGGAAGCATTGAGCAAAGCGACTAACGCACTCATTGCAGAAGCGAATAGGGACCCCGCTTTGGGCGGCACCTACTCCTTCTTCAATTCGGGATCTCCAAGCATCTATGCCGATATCGACCGCGAGAAGGCGGAAAAAGTCGGTGTATCGCCTGAGTCCATATTCTCAACGCTGCAACTCTACGTTGGCCCACAATATGTGAACGACTTCAATTATCTAGGCCGCACTTGGCCCGTATACGCGCAAAGTGATCAAGCCTCTCGTCAGAGCAGAGAAGATGTCTCTCGACTCAAGGTTCGGAACGCGAGTGGGCAGATGGTACCCATCGGCACCGTTGCCACGATGAAGGAACGTACCGCTCCGTACCGGATCCCACGCTACAACCTTTACCCTTCAGCGGAGGTGCAGGGATCTGGCGCACCCGGCGTTTCTTCGGGCGAAGCTCTTCAACATATGGAAGCCATTGCCGCACGCACTCTCCCACCAGGCATTACCTACGAGTGGACCGATCTCGCATATCAGCAGAAATTGCCGGGTACACCCGCGCTGTTAATTTTTGCAGCTTCCGCCCTATTCGTATTTCTCGTCCTCACTGCTCAGTACGAGAGCTGGACGTTGCCGTTGGCTATCGTGCTGATCGTGCCGATGTGTCTGTTAGCCGCTTCGACTGGTCTTCACGTCCGAGGCATGCCTATCGACATCCTCGCTCAGATCGGATTCGTGGTGCTGGTCGGATTAGCCGCCAAGAATGCGATCTTGATC
>NZ_JBFRCY010000094.1:0-8661 GCF_052113305.1 Terriglobus sp. YAF25 | reverse complement strand
GGAACTGCATGCCTTCTTCACTCACCGAGCCGATAAGTACCGGAATGTTCTTTGAGACGTCAGGAGCCGCATCGAAGAAAGAGCGTAACGTCACGATCCTACCGTCGACTGTCGGCCCCCATCCGACACGTGGCGCTGCCGAAGGCGCGGAACCGGGTCCCGTTAAGCCCCGCACAGGCGGGTTGATCTTCGCAATCGTCGCGTTTCCCGCTGCAATTAAGCGTGACCACTCCATCTTCTGTAGCGCTGCAAGGTCGTTAGGCCCAAGCCCGAGCTCTTTCATAAGCTGCCGTGAAAGTTCCTTCGACTGCTCGGCCGCGGGACTGTTACCGCCACCACCGGACTGGACTGCAGCGGTATGAATCGTGCCGGCCGCAGAAGGCATCCCTAGCAGACAGGTCACCTTCGATCCTCCGCCGGATTGGCCGTAGATCATGACCTTGTTCGGATCACCTCCGAAGTTGGCTATATTTTCCTGAATCCAGCGCAACGATGCCACCAGATCCGTCATGCCGACATTGACAGAGTCTGCATATGCGTCCCCTCCAACCTCCGACAGATCAAGAAAGCCCAGGACGTTGAGGCGATGATTGACGGATACCTGCACGACGTCGTGGTTGCGCGCCATCTGCGCGCCCTCATGCGATGGCAGTTCATACGCTGAACCAAAGCTGAACCCCCCACCGTGAAAATAGACCATGACGGGCCGGCTACCGGTAAGCGCGGGCGTCCAGATGTTCAACTTGAGCATGTCTTCGCTCATATAGCCGTCATCCCAGTCGTAGAGGAAAGACATTTCAATCGACTTGAAATTGTGCAGTGTCTGAGGACAGTTCGCACCATAGACCAGGGCTGGGTACTCATCGGACCACGCCTTGGGAGGTTTGGCCGGCAGCCAACGATTTTCGCCGGCGGTATCCTGCCCGTATGGCACGCCCTTGAAGGTGTACACGCCGCCACTGACGTAACCACGCACCTTACCGTACTGCGTTTTGGCGACGGCGTTTCCCGGAGTTGCACAAAAACCCGGATCCAGGTGGACACCGGTTCTGATGCTGTCCGAGGCGTGAGCCGTTCCAGGCAGTGAAAAGCCCAATCCTGCAGTTGCGGACAGTCGTAACGCATCCCTGCGGGTAATAGCGCCGGATCTGAACGTTCTAGTCATCAGACCACTCCTTTTCTCTTTGCGTGGTGCTTTAAAGTCTCTGAAGGCTTAGCGTGGAAGTAGCCCAAAGCGATACAGAGATAACGTTGTCTATCCTCGCTACATCCATCGTGGATGAGTGAAGCCTTCTCCGATACCGGGCGACGCGCATTAATTTTGCGACCACAACTTAATAGATTTGCTTTGAAAAAGTCAACCAGAAGTCTTTCCGACCAAAAATTCATTCGCTTCCCGAATGATTATCAGAACGTTCGAAACGTTTTGAATCCCACCGGTTGCCGTCGGGAAGAAATTGGACATTGCGGAAAACGTTTACCTGCTGCTGTAATGACCCAGTAAGCCATTTACGGGTAGAGCGTTCGCAAAGGTAAATCAACATCTGCAGGCTCGCCCGTCACCCAGCATTGACCTTTCGATGGAGGACTAGTTGACGAGGACTCGAACACAAAAGCTCTTCTCCGCCCCAATTTTGCTGGGGATCGCTGTCATGGCTTCTGCTCCTGTCTTTGCCGCAGCTAGCTCATACCAGAAGCAACAGAGCGGAGCTCAGATGGATGTGGATGGGGGCACTCTTCGCATCCAGTTCTGGTCGCCAGAGATCGTTCGGGTGACGTATGCGCCTGGAATAAAGCTGTCGGAGCTGACAAGCTTTTCCGTTGTTGCCAAGCCGTCGACCGTCTCTCTGAAACGGCAGGAGAGCAAAGAAGCGTTCACCCTCGCATCAACAAAAGTGAAGGTGCAAATCGATAAGCAGACGGGCGCGGTGAGTTTCCGGGATCCGGCCGGTCATATGCTGCTGCAGGAGGCGGCGCATAGCCGCGAGATCGCTCCGACAACGCTAGCGGACGTATCCGTCACGTCGGCGACGCAGAGTTTTGACGTGGCTGCGGACGAAGGCATCTATGGCCTGGGCCAGCACCAACAGGGTGCATGGAATTACAACACGAACGTTGGATCCAGCGTGAAGCTGGCTCAGGCGAACACGAACGTCGGCATCCCCGTAATGACTTCAAGCAAAGGTTACGTGCTTTTGTGGGACAACCCCGCAGTTACCACGATTTCGACGGAGGCTCCAAAGGAAGCAGCATCCCCTGGCCGCTTGTTGCGATGGTCCTCAGAGTACGGCAAGGCGATCGATTACTACTTCTGCTTTGGAGACGGAAGCATCGCAACCGCCATGGCAGCTTACCGCACTCTAACAGGTCAGGCGCCCATGATGCCGCGGTGGCAGTTCGGCTTCTGGCAATCGAAGGAGCGCTATGCCTCCCAGGAGGAGCTGCTGGGTGTCGCCGAAAAGATCCGCAGTCTGAAAATTCCCGCGGACGGCATCATTCAGGATTGGCAGTATTGGCCGGAAGGAAGCAATACATGGGGGTCGCACCTTTTCGATCCGAAACGCTACCCCGATCCTGCGGCCATGTTCCAGAAACTACATGACCAGCACTTTCACACGCTGATCTCTGTATGGGCCAAGTTCGATGTGGGCAGCAAGAACAGCGAAGAGTTGAATGCCGCAGGTGGCATGTTCCCGGAAATAACCCATTACGTCTTCCCTCCCGGCCAGGGGCAATGGTACGACCCCTTCAGTCTGGCCGGCCGCGAGATCTATTGGAAGCAGATCCGCACAAACCTCTTTGCAAAGGGTGTGGATGGTTGGTGGCTGGACGCGCCCGAGCCCGAGATCAACAACATGGGCTTCCGCACGTATAAGACACCTGCGGGCCCGGGATACACCGTGTACAACCTCTATCCGTTGATGCATTCTGGAGGCATCTATCAGGGACAGCGCGCTGCGACGGACCAGAAACGGGTAGTCATCCTGACACGTTCCGCGTACGCAGGGCAGCAGCGCAACAGCGCCATCACGTGGTCCGGTGACATACAGGCGACCTGGCAGGTGCTCCGTAACCAGATCCCGGCAGGTCTGAACTTCTCCATGTCGGGCATTCCATATTGGAATACCGATACGGGTGGCTTCTTTGGCAATAAGGAGGCGGGTAACGGGGATCCTTCGAATCCCGCATATGAAGAATTGTTTGCGCGGTGGTTCCAGTTCAGTTCGTTCTGTCCTATGTTCCGCGTGCATGGCTCGTATGGGCTGAAACCCGGCAAGGAATTGTGGCGCTTCGACGACAAAACGCAGGCGATCATGCGGACGTACCTTAATCTGCGTTACCGGCTGCTTCCCTATACCTATTCCGTGGCTTGGCAAGTCACATCGGCAGGAACCACTTTCCTGCAGCCGCTGGTCATGAATTTCCCCAAAGATCCGAAAACGTTGAACATCGGCAATCAGTATCTCTTTGGGCCCGAGATCATGGTGACGCCGGTGACGAACGCCGGAGCGACAGAACAGGACGTATATCTACCGGCCACCGCAGCACCCTGGTACGACTTCTGGACCGGGGAGAAGGCCGAGGCCGGTCAGAATGTCCACGCGTCAGCTCCGGTGGAGACGCTGCCCTTGTTCGTTCGACCGGGAGCAATCCTACCCATGGGTCCATTCCTACAGTATTCCGACGAGAAGCCGGCCGACCCGATTGAGCTGCGCATTTACCGCGGCGCGGATGGCAAGTTCACGCTTTATGAGGATCAAGGTGACTCATACAACTATGAGAAAGGGCAGTTCGCCACCATTCCAATTACGTGGCGCGAATCCACGCATACCCTTGAGATCGGTGACCGCACGGGAAGCTTCCCCGGCGCAGTAAACGACCGCATCTTTCACATCGTGTGGGTCTCGGATAACCATGGCGCCGGAGTAGATCTTACGGAGAAGTATGACTCCATGGTTCACTACGGCGGCAAGTCCGTAAAGATCACCGCTCATTGAGGCCACCGCAGCAACCCGTTCCGGAGCTCCCGGACCTTGATCAAGATCGAGTAGTAGAGGCACGACAAGCGGGGGAATGCGGGGCATTTCGCCGCCGCTTGCCGGTTAGCGATAACGCCTCATCTCCGCGGCAACATCGATGCTCTCTACTACTTCACGGCCTTGGATTATCTCCGGAACCAGCCGACAAATCCGCCACGGCTCTTAGCGTGAACTTCCAGGACATCGCCACCAGTGAGCGTGGTGTCTTTCCTATCGAATTTATCGAGTGAACCTTGCTCATCACTCAAAAGACTTGATTTCCATTTGCCGGAGCCAAGGAATGTCAGCGGGACTTTGAGATCGCTTTCACTCTCGCCATTCAAAATAGCAACAAACCACTGCTCTCCGGCGCGACGAGCCATGGCCGATATCTTTCCTGGTTCGCTTCCCGGCAGCACCAAGGTCTCGTCCCATGTGCTCGGAATCGCAACCAATATGTCCCGCGCTGGGTTGCTTACAAGGTCTCCGGGGTTCCCTCCATAGCAGAGAAACGGTGAGGTGAATTCGATCGCCTGAGCGAACTCGTGCGCCCACGTGTTGTCCTGCAGTTCCCTGCTCTCAAGCACTGTCGGGGTATAGTCGGCCGGACCGATGACATATCGTGTGAAAGGAAGAATCGTATCGTGAGCTGAGTCAAGCCGGCGGTGGTAGCGTGTAACCTGATATTCGTGACCACGAACAGCCTCACGTGTCAGCACATTTGGCCAGGTGCGTTCCATACCGGTGGGCTTCACCGCTCCGTGAAAATCAACCAACAGTCTGAACTTCGCCGCATCACGAGCGGTGTCGTAGTACCAGTTCGACCATTCGCGATTACATTCTTGAGGAAAGTCGATCTTTACACCGACAACACCGGCTGCAACTAGCTGTTGGAGATACGCGTTCCGTTCGACTGCATCTTTGACGTACTTGCTGTGGACCCAAACCCAGATCTTTACGTTTTGTTTCTTTGCATCGGAGACGATCTGCCGCAGAGATTCCCATGGCTTATCCCACGTTTCCCACCCCTCATCGATCAGGTAGTACTCAAACCCCAGTTCTCTCGTCCATCGAATCCATTGATTTTGCTCGCCAACCACCGGTGCACCGGAAGATAGCCATTGCCATGTCGAACGCCCCGGCTTGATCCAATCGGCATTCGCCAGGGAGGCATCCGGAGGAGGGTTCAGGTTTTGAATGAGGGTGCTATTCACTAATTGCGTTAGATCACCTGCGATGATCGTAACGCGCCACGGTTGCCTGACTTCCTCGTCCGTCACCCATCCCTTCGGATCGGCATAAAGATATCCGTTAAGCTCGCTGTTCGACCCACGCTTTATCGCGAGATCTCCGTAGTCTTTTAGACCTGCTTCGCTGATCGTGACGTATAGATCTTTGTACTTTGCAGTGATCGGCAGCCCGATCGGATCCTCCCCTACGCTCCAGAGTGTCGTAGTCCTATACTGCCCCTCATACGCCGCATACAGTGGATCGGCCCACAAAACGGGATTCCCAGCCAGGTTCCAACTGCTTCTATCCGCTTCCACCCGGCGGCCGGCCTTGGCCGGCAACCTGAGGCGGACAGCCACACCGTCATCRGCGACATGGAGGTCTATCCAGAAATTGTGCCCGGAAGAAGTTGCTGGGATCTCCCCCTCGAAGGCATGATTGATGCTCTTCGAATGACCGCCCAGTAATCGGTATTCCTCATTGATCTCGTGGACAGTGGGAACTGCAAGCTCGACCTGCTTGCCGTACTCAACACCGTCGCTCAGAATCCCGAGGCGGGAGGAGACGAGAACCTCCTGACCATCCCGCATGATGCGATACCGCAGGTTTCCATTTGTCACGAACACTTCGGCTTTTACGTGGCCGTCTGGGCTAGAAACCGTCCGGACATTCGTTTGCGCAACACTTGTTCCCCACACGAGCATTGCACAAGCAGCCCCCAAAACACAGGGTTTAACCTTCATCAACATACCTCCGGAACCTAGCCMAAATGTGTGTATTCGGCTTTAGCGTGACTACTGTCGTCATCCAAAAGTCAACGATATAGTAAACGTTGTAGCTCGAACGGTCACCATATGGCTATCGCCCGTTTCGCCGGAGCTGCCCTCTCCCACAGCCGAAGACGGCCATTCCAGCTACACGCCGGTAGGATGACAGATCAAGAATCTGCGGCCTGAACAACGATACGGCTCGCTTCATCGAGCCAGCGCTCCCGATCTGCAACTGAGCTCGTTGCGATGATTCTGAATACGTGCCTGATCACCTTCTGAACTCCGCAGTATTGTAAAAGGCATTGTTTCCATATTCTTTCGAGTGGGTCGCCGAATACGATTCGCTCGCGTTCTTCCTCTGTGTTACTTGTATTGAACACAACCGCCACTCTGGTATGGAGCAACCCCTTCGGGATGTCGCCTTGATCGCTAGCTTTCTCGAAAGCGTACGCGGATCCCTCGACAAAGACGCGATCCATCCAGCCTTTCATCATGGCTGGAGGCGCACCCCAGCAATTCGGATGCACGACCACAAGCACTTCTGCTGAAAGAAGGAGATCGCGGTAGCGCTGGACGAGAGGATCATCCGTCCCAAATCCCCGCACCTCACGGCTGGTCAGCAAGGGATTGAAGTTATCGGCATATAAATTACAGAAGTGTGTCGTAAACCCCATGGACTGTAAAGATGTCTCACACTGTCGCGCGATCGCGACGGAGAAGCTCGCATCGTCCGGATGCGAAACCACGATCAGTCCGATTCGATTGAGAGTAGTTACTTCCATAGCTTGAGGATAAATCTCCAGCTAGGCTGCGACCATTCAGGGGCGGATTCTCTACGAAACGTTTTCCGTGTTCACGGACGCGCGCGCAGCACGCCTTCTTCTAAATATTGATGGATGAAGTTAACTGCCATGCTGCCCTCCCCCACGCTGCTCGATACCCGCTTGATCGAGCCGTTGCGGACGTCGCCAACGCAGAACAACCCAGGTAGGTTAGTTTCGAGCAGGTAAGGAGAGCGAGCAGAACGCCAGTAGGAAAGATCGCTGACTTCCCTGCCGGTGCAGATATAACCGTTTCTTCTCTGAAGACCGCTGGGCAGCCAATCTGTTGCCGCATCTGCCCCGATCATCACAAATAAACAATCTGCCCACCGCCGCTCGTGGCCCTGCCCATTTTTGCATAGATACAGTGCCTTCAAACAATCGGTGCCCTCAACCGACACGAGTCGTGTTTGGGTTTCGACTCGAATGTTCGCAACGGGCCGAAGCTTGTCCACAAGATATTGGGACATGCCGTCCCCGAGATCATCGCCCCGCACCAGGRGAGTGACCTCATCCGCGTAGTTAGCAAAAAAAAGCGCCGCCTGCCCTGCCGAATTGCCTCCACCAACGATAAAGATTCGTTTTCCCATGACGGTGGGCGCATCCGCACGCTCCCCGCCATAAAACACACCACGTCCGATAAAGGTATCCACTCCTTCGGCGTCAAGCTTTCTCCAATCGACTCCGGTTGCGAGAATTGCTGTCTTCGCCGCTACTACCTCTCCACCATCGAGCTCGATCGCATAAGTCCCGTCCGGGCGAAGGGATAATTGTCTGACCTCGCGGGTGAGAACGATCTCCGCGCCAAATCTGCGAGCTTGCTTGAAGGCGCGCTGGCTCAGATCGTCTCCCGATATGCCATTTGGAAATCCCAGATAGTTCTCGATCCGGGAAGATGTCCCGGCTTGACCACCCGGGGCCTTACGCTCTACAAGCAGCACACGCAAGCCTTCAGAGGCGCCATAAACAGCCGCTGCCAACCCTGCCGGGCCGCCGCCAATGATGACCGTCTCATAGCTTGTCCGTTTAGGAATCGTCTGAAATCCAAGCGCTTCGGCGACGCTTCTTACCGTGGGTTGGCTCACAAGTTGCGCTTCATCCACGATGATGGCTCGGCCTCCGTTGTCACACATCAGAGGTGCGAGTTCACTCTGTGACATACGGTCAGTGTCGATCCAATGGTAGGGGACACGGTTTGTGTTCAGAAATGTCCGGATGTCCCTACAATTCTCATCGAATCGTGAACCGGCAATTTGCACCCTGCTGGGAGGGAGCTGCAGCATGTAGCTTTGAACCATCTGGACACGCTCATTGAGCGTCTGCATGATCAATGCGCTAAACGCCGCTGAACGACGGATGAGTTCCTGCAGGTGCTGCGGATCGAGTCGGACGAACCGGCAGGGCGTCTTGGAGCGGACCGACGCGGGAGCTGCCGTTGCCATGAGGATCGATAATTCACCGAAAAAGTCCCCTTGCTGATGACATGAAACTCCGGTCGAACGCCCTCGTACGTCTTTCGTGGCTTCAGCCAAGCCCTCTACCAATACGAAAAATGAGGCAGGTTCTCCTTCATGAATCAGATACTCGCCAGGCTCCAGACGAACCTGGGCGGCCTGCAATGATAGCCACTGTAGATCCTGCTCATTCAAACAGGAAAAGATTCTGATCTGTTTCAATTCTCCCGGTGTCAACATGACTGGGTTCCCTTCTTCTATCAATCTCTTGTACTCGGAAGACGTTCGAGCTCGCTCGTCGCGAAGCCTCTCCGGCTATGCTGGGTGCACACGCAATGATCGGCTCGGTGTTCTAAAGCAACAACTC
>NZ_JBFRCY010000093.1:0-8759 GCF_052113305.1 Terriglobus sp. YAF25 | reverse complement strand
GGGTAGGGGCTATCATCCGGGACCGCTGCCTTACCAAGCAGCGATTTGATGATCGGAGCTCCCAGGACTGCCGCCATACGCTCCAGCTCATCAGTCGCATGCAATGCTCCCTGGCCGGCTAGGATAGCGATCCGCTTGCCGCGGTTCAGAATGTCGGCGGCATGCTGCAGGTCGACCTGAGCGGGAAGATGGGTATCAAAGGCCGGCGTTGCAGTCGTGTGATGCGGAGGATTCCGTTCGGACCGCCCTTGCTTGACCGGCTGTGTCTGGACGTCGACGGGCAGCGTGAGATGCGCGACACCTCGTTTGGCCAGCGCTGTTCGTATCGCCAGGTCGGTCAGGCTCTCGATATGAGCTCCATTCATGACCCGCTCGTTGTACTCACAGACGTCGATAAAGAGCTTATCCAGAGCGACGTCCTGCTGAGAGAAGGTCCCGAGCAGATCTGAATGTTGCAGTCCCGTGATCGCAAGGACAGGAGCGTGATCCAGCTTGGCGTCGTAAAGGCCATTGAGCAGATGAATTCCGCCCGGACCAGAGGTGGCGATACAGACGCCCAGCCTTCCCGTGAACTTGGCGTAAGCGCATGCGGCGAAGGCTGCAGATTCCTCGTGCCGCACATGGATAAAYCGGATGCGGTCTTTCCGCTGCCGCAACGCTTCGAAAACTCCATTGATGCCATCGCCGGGAAGACCGAAAATCGTGTCCACGCCCCAGGCGATCAGCCGCTCCACCAGTACATCCGATGTATTTGACATAGGTCTGCCCCTCTCGCGAACTCTGATGCTGCGTTCTGTGGGGCAGTTTTCCGGCTGTCGAAAGGGAAGTTCTGTTGAACCCATACACCGGGAAATGGTCACCGGTGTATGGGAAGCTCCGACTCAGTACTGCACGATGGCCGCGAAAGAGTCCGGCTTCAGGCTGGCGCCACCCACAAGAGCTCCATCGATATTGGGCTGTTCCAGGAGCGCCTTTGAGTTTTCCGGTTTGACGGAGCCGCCGTAAAGAATGCGGATCTCGTTGGCCACATCGCCCAGATGCTGTGCCATGTGATTGCGAACGAGGACGTGTGTTTCTTCGGCAATCTCTGGTGTTGCCGTCAGGCCTGTGCCGATAGCCCATACCGGCTCATATGCGACGACCAGCTTGTCCGCATGCTCTTTCGGAAAGCCGGCAAGGGCTCCGGCCAACTGGCTGGCGAGAACATCGTCCGTCTTTCCCGACTCCCGCTCATCAAGCTGTTCGCCGATGCAGAGCAGCGGGGTCAGACCGTGAGAGATAGCTGCCTTCACCTTCAGGTTGATACGCTCGTCGGTTTCGTTATCGTACTGACGGTTCTCGGAGTGACCGATGAGTACGTGGGTCGCGCCAAGCGTGATCAGCATGACCGGGGAGGTATGGCCGGTGTAGGCTCCCTCATTGGCCCAGTGCATGCTTTGCGCGCCGGCTGCGACATTGGTGCCACGGACACGATTAATGACTGTCGCGAGCGATGTGATGGAAGGGAAGAGCACGATCTCATCGCGAGTATGTCCAGCCACGAGCGGCAACAAGGCCTCGACAAAGGTCAGCGCTTCGGAAGGAGTTTTGTACATCTTCCAGTTGGCAGCGATCAGTTTTTTACGCATGGCCAACCATTTTATCGAACTGAGAACGCGTTTCGCCGAACCCTCAAGCAGGAGATCTGTGACTCGGCGGGAGGAACTATTCCCTGTGAGGAAAGAAAACGCGCGCAAGCAGATAGCCTGCCAATGCCCCGAGGAGCGTACCTCCAACGACAGCAGCGGGGCTTGCGCTCGCCGTTACTCCGGCGATATTCCTTGATGATTCGTAAGAATGGACTGCTCCTGTAATCAGTGTGCCGAGCGCGACCAGACAGCCACCCAGCGCCGCTGAGATAGCTGTCGTGATCGCGATCAACAGAATTCGCATTAAGTGGCTATTTGTTTGTTAGAGCTTCCACGCCGGGCAGCTTCTTGCCTTCGAGGAACTCCAGGCTGGCTCCGCCGCCGGTGGAGACGTGCGTGATTCGATCCGTGACCTCGGCGGCATGAACGGCTGCGACAGAGTCGCCTCCGCCCACAATGCTGGTGGCATCGTGATTCGCCGCTACTGCACGGGCAATCGCCATGGTTCCCTTGGCGAAGGCTGGCATCTCGAAGACGCCCATCGGTCCATTCCAGACAATCGTGCGTGCGTCAGCAACGACGTGCTTGAACAGTTCAATCGATTTTGGACCGATATCCAGCGCCATCCAATCGGCAGGGAAGTCGCCCTCACCGTCGACGATCTGTGTCTTCGCCTTGGCGTCAAACTTGTCGGCCAGAACGTGATCGACCGGCAGCAGGAGCCTCACACCCTTCGCGGCCGCCTTGTCCATGGCAGCCTTGGCGACATCGATCTTATCGGCTTCCACCAGACTCTTACCCGTCTTCTGACCCTTGGCATTCAGGAAGGTGTAGGCCATGCCTCCACCGATCAACAGGGTGTCGACCTTATCGAGCAGGCTCTCGATGACCTCGATCTTGTCGGAGACCTTGGCTCCCCCGATGATCGCCGCAAACGGCTTATCGGGGTTGTGCAGAGCCTTGCCGAGATAGTTCAGCTCCTTCTCCATCAGGAGACCGGCAGCAGACTGCTGCACATAGTGCGTAATACCCTCGGTCGAGGCGTGAGCGCGATGAGCTGCACCAAAAGCGTCATTCACATAGACGTCGGCGAGTCTGGCCAGCTTCTTTGCGAAGGCGGGATCGTTCTTTTCCTCTTCGGCATGGAATCGCAGGTTCTCGAGCAGGAGCACTTGCCCGCTCTCAAGCTGACGCGTCAACTCTTCCGCGACCTCGCCGACACAATCCGGAGAGAAGGCAACGTTGACCTGTTCACCCAGCGCATGATCCAGCAACTGGCGCAGGCGGTCGACGACCGGGCGCAGACTCATCTCAGGATTTACCTTCCCCTTGGGACGGCCAAGATGCGCCGCCAGAATAACCTTTGCATGATGGCGGATGGCATATTCGATCGTGGGAAGGGTCTCACGGATACGGGTGTCGTCGGTGATGGAATGTCCTCCATCCGCCAGCGGAACATTGAAGTCCACACGGATGAAGAGACGCTTATTGTCCAAATCGAGATCGCGGATGGAGAGCTTGGCCATACTGTCTGGTGTCCTGTCTGAAAACTAGTCTGTGATGAATGCGTCGGCTTCGATTTCGATACGCCAGTCGGGATTGAGCAGTTCCTTGACGACCACCATCGTCGCCGCCGGTCGAATGCTGCCGAAGAACTCGCCGTGCACACGGCCCACCTCTTCCCAATCCGCCGTATGGGTCAGGAACATTCTGGTGCGCACCACATGGTCCAGGCGGGCGCCGGCTTTTTCCAGCGCGATCTGAATGATTTCGAGGGTCTTGCGGGTCTGGGCGGCCACGTCTTCCTTGTCAGCACCTACCGGTCCCGTACCGGAGACATGGACGTGCCCGCCAACTTTGACCGCGCGGGAGAAGCCAATGATCGGCTCATAGGGAGAAGTGCCTGCAATATTCGTGCGTGTCACTTACAGCTCCTGTTTTTGTGCGTAATGATCGGCGCCAAGAAAGTGTAACGATACGTACGGCTCTTCGCCTACTACCCAGCTATCGTGTCCCGGAGCGATGTAGAAGAGATCCCCCGGCTTCATGACGATGACATTGCCATCATCCATGGCTGCGGTTGCCTGGCCGGAGACCACCATGCCGACATGCTCTACGTGGCAACTGGTCTGACCCGACGCCTTACCCACGTGTTCGCTCCACTTCCATCCTGGTTCATAGGTAGCGCGGCCGATGGACATGCCACCCAGCCGCACTACCTCAAACCTGCCTTTTTCGAAGATCCGGATCTCGTCCGGCGTCTCGAATCGCTTCAGGATGACCTCAAGCGGGGCCACGTGCGTTAGAGCCCCTTCTGCTCGAGGAAGAGGATCAGGTCCTTCACGCGTGAGGAGTAGCCCCACTCGTTGTCGTACCAGCTAATGATCTTCACCGTATTGCCAATGACCTTGGTCAGGGACGAGTCGAAGATCGAGGAGCGGTTATCACCCTTGAAGTCAGAGGAGACCAATTCTTCCGTGGTGTAGCCGAGGATGCCCTTCAACGGGCCTTCCGAAGCGGCTTTGATCGCGGCATTGACGGTTTCAATGGTCACCGGCTTTTCGGCGACGAAGGTCAAGTCAACAACCGAGACGTTCGGGGTTGGGACGCGGATTGCGAAACCGTCCAGCTTGCCGGCCATCTCCGGAATCACCAGCTTCAGGGCCTTGGCGGCGCCGGTCGAGCTCGGGATCAGGTTGATGGCAGCGGCGCGGGCSCGGCGCAGGTCCTTGTGCGGGAAGTCCAGGATCACCTGGTCGTTGGTGTAGCTGTGGACCGTCGTCATGATGCCGCTGACGATGCCGAAGCTCTCATGCAGCACCTTCACCACGGGAGCAAGGCAGTTCGTGGTGCACGACGCGTTGGACAGGACATTGTGCTTGGCGGGGTCGTACTTCTCCTGGTTCACACCCAGCACGAGCGTGATGTCCTCGTTGGTGGCAGGGGCGGAGATGATGACCTTCTTGACGGTCTCGCCGAGGTGAGCCTTCGCCTTGGTGGCGTCGGTAAAGTGACCGGTCGACTCGACGACGATCTGGGCGCCAACTTCGGCCCAGGGAAGCTTGGCGGGGTCACGCTCAGCGTAGACCTTGATCTTCTTGTCATCCACCTGGATGTAGTCCGTACCGGCCGAAATCTCGTTCGGCAGGTTGCCCAGGATGGAGTCGTACTTCAGCAGGTGTGCCAGCGTCGCCGGGCTGGTCAGGTCGTTAACGGCGACAAACTCAATTTCAGGGTTATTGATTGCGGTGCGGAAGACATTACGGCCGATGCGGCCGAAGCCGTTGATTCCTACCTTCACTGCCATATGCAGTTGGCTCCTTGTTCAATTCACAGGTTGAAACGAGTAGCATTTCGCGTTTCCAGGCCGCTGGTTGGCGGCAGACGCACGTCTAAAGATCGATGCTACCAGCAGGGCAAGGGCCCCGCAAATAACGAGTGGCCCAGGACGTGGCCTCGCCATTAGCCAAAACTATGGCCTCCCATTACCCAGCCGAATACCTCCGGAGAGGGAGGAGTTTGCGGCTGGCAAGTCACTGTGTTACAAGCAGAAACATATGCGCGAATGGATGCGCGAAAAGATGAGAAGACGTTCCCGCCGCGGGCCCAACAATTCGGAGTCCACTGGCAAGATCGGTCAGGAGTTACCTGCCGACCAGCCAGCTCCGTTGCGTCCCGCTTATCCTGATGAACCGGCTGGCCAGCAGGCTGCGGCTGAACCTCCACCCGACGTTGTCGCGGCAAGCGAGGTTTCCGCGGTTGCAGAGGCGCTTGAGGCCGGCCCTGAGGCCGTTGCCGAGGGAAAGGTAGAGGTCGAGACTCAGCCTGCTGAGCCGCCTGCATCTCAGCCTGACGACCCCTCGACGGCGTCTCCGCGACAGCCACGCGGCTATGTGGTGCTAACCATCGGTCTTCCCGGAAGCGGGAAAACCACCTGGTACAAGCGCCGTGGCGTAACCCCGCTTTCGAGCGATATGCTACGCAGTATTCTGTTCGATGACATCACCGAGCAGCGTTATCAGGGGCTGGTCTTTTCCACCCTGAGGTCGCTGCTCCGGGCCCGGCTTATCGCCAAGATGCCATGGAATTACGTCGATGCCACCAATCTCTCGGCGCATGAGCGTCGCCAGTGGATCAAAATGGCCAAGAGCTTCGGCTACGAGGTGCACGCCGTGTACTTTGACGTGCCACTTGAGATCTGCATGGAGCGCAACCGCAAACGTGAGCGTAGTGTCTCCGACGACGTCATGAAGAAGATGGCTGAACGTCTGAGACCGCCAAGCTTCAAAGAAGGGTTCTCGAAGGTCACCGTCGTCCGCGTCAAGAGCGGCCCTAACGACGATTCTGCGCCTGCCGCAGAGGCCTGAAGTCCCCGGCAATCAGGAGAGGCCCTTTTATGGCCATGGCCGCCGTTGAGTTCGACGCCTTATCGCTCGTACTCTCCGGCGGCCGCTCCATTTTGAGCGGAATCCATCTCGCCGTAGAGCAGGGAAGCACGACTGCCTTCCTTGGCCGCTCCGGCAGCGGCAAAACCACTCTTCTACGCATGGTGAACGCCATGGCGGCGCCTACCGCCGGAGAGGCGCGCGTGATGGGGAAGCCTGTCGCGTCCCAGGACTGTATCGCGCTCCGCCGCGGGATAGGCTACGTCATCCAGGAGACCGGTCTCTTTCCGCATATGACGATCGAGCGCAATGTCGGTCTTCCCCTGGAGATGGCGGGGCAGTCGAAGACGCAGATCGCTACACGTGTTGCTGAACTGCTGCCCATGGTCGGCCTCGAAGGAACGAGCTTCGCCCGCCGCTATCCATGGCAGCTCTCCGGAGGTCAGCGGCAGCGTGTGGGGCTTGCACGGGCTCTGGCGGCCGATCCGCCAATCCTGTTGATGGATGAGCCCTTCGGAGCTCTGGATCCCGTTACCCGGGTGGAGATGCAGGAGATGATGGCATCGCTGATCGAGCGTCTCCATAAGACGGTCCTCCTGGTGACGCATGATCTGGAAGAGGCTCTTTATCTCGCACAGCGGGTGATCTTTCTGGAAGGTGGACGCGTCGTCGCGGACCTTCCTTCGAACAAAGTGATGCCCTCCAGCGACCCCCATGTGCGGCAGTACATCCGCGCTGTTCGGCACAATCACCGCAACCACGAGGAGCCGATGGCATGACCGGTTTCCTCCGAGCGCACGGGTATGAGATAGCCCGGCTGACCTTTGAGCACCTGTGGCTTACGCTGTTTGCGATGCTGCTGGCGACGGTGATCGGGCTGCCGCTTGGCATCATGCTCTCCCGCAGGCCGAAGCTGGCCAGACCCATCATCGGCTTTGCCAACGTGCTGCAGACCGTGCCGTCTCTCGCACTATTCGGTCTGCTTCTGCCGGTGCCGTGGCTTGGAGAAAATGCAGCTCGCCTGGCCATCCTGGCCCTCACTGGATATGCCTTGCTGCCAATCCTTCGGAATACCTATGCCGGAATTCGCAGTATCGATCCGACGCTGACCGACATTGCTACCGCGCTCGGTATGACGGCGCGTCAGAGACTCCTCAAGGTGGAGCTGCCGCTCTCGGCGTCTGTCATCCTCGCAGGCCTCCGGACCGCCACCGTGACCTGCGTCGGTGTCGCGACCATTGCAGCAGCCATCGGCGCCGGCGGTCTTGGCGAACTGATCTTCCGCGGTGTCGCCTCCGTGGATAACAGCCTGGTTCTTGCCGGGGCGGTTCCGGCCGCCTTGCTGGCATTACTGGCGGATGCGGCGCTTGGGTTTGCGGAAAAGAAGTTGACGGTGAAACGAGCATGAGCCGCAGATTCCTTCTGATTCCAATGCTGGCTCTGCTTAGTCKTGTGGCCTGTGCGCCTCCGCGGRCATCACGCATCGTGGTTGGCTGCAAGAACTTTACGGAGCAGGTCATCCTTGGCGAGCTGCTGGCACAGCAGATCGAAAGCACCACCCACGAGCGTGTCGAGCGCCGTTTCTATCTCGCGGGCAGCTATATCGCGCACCAGGCGTTGGTGCAGGGACGGATCGATCTCTATCCGGAGTACACCGGGACTGCGCTGACTGCCGTACTCAAACAACCGCTGGACCGCGATCCAGAACGAGTGCTGGCCACCATCCGCACCATCTACGCCAGGCAGCATCACGTCACCGTCGCACAGCCGTTAGGCTTCGAAAACACCTTTGCCATGGTGCTTCGGAAGGATGATGCCGCCCGGCTCGGCGTACAGACGCTCTCCCAGGCTGCCCAGTTCGCCCCGCATTGGAAGCTTGGTACCGGCTACGAGTTTGAGTCGCGCCCGGACGGGCTGCCAGGCCTGCAGCAGACCTATCAGCTCCGTTTCAATGGTTCTCCACGGGTCATGGATCTCGGTCTGCTGTATCGCGCCCTCGCCAGCCATCAGGTGGACATTGTCTCCGGCAACTCGACCGATGGGCCTATCCGGGCGCTGGGCCTGGTTGTGTTGCTGGATGATAAACGTTACTTTCCTCCCTATGAGGCCGTGCCGCTTGTCCGGGAGGATGCACTCCGGCGCCACCCAGGGCTCGCAGTGGCGCTGCAACAGCTTGCCGGAAAGATCTCTGCCGAAGAGATGCAAGCGCTGAATCACGAGATTGACGGCAATCATCGGGATGTTGTCGAACTCGTACGAGAGTTCCGCCAAAAGAAGGGACTGTGATGGTTGAACCCTGGCTCCGCAGCAGCCGCACTGAAATCGAACCCGTTCGCCGGGCGGTACTGCACGCCCTTGATCTTGCGGAAGAAGATCTCTATCGGTGGTCGAAGGACCTCTCTCGGGAAGAGTTGCACGCGAGGCCGCATAACCTGCCTTCGGTCGCGTTTCAGCTTCGTCATATCGCGAGGTCTCTCGATCGCCTTCTGACCTACGCCGAACGTGGTTCGCTGACCGAGATGCAACTGATCCTGCTTCGCTCTGAGGCAGATCCGCAGGGAACTCCCGAAGAGATTCTCGCGGAGCTCGGCGGCGCGTTAGCCACGTCCCGTGACCGTGTTCTCGCGATCACTTCTGGCTTTGGAGAACTTCGCCATGTCGGACGCGACAGACTTCCTGTCACCCTCGCCGGCCTGCTGGTCCACGTCGCCGATCACACGCAACGTCACGTCGGCCAGGCTATTAC
>NZ_JBFRCY010000092.1:0-13324 GCF_052113305.1 Terriglobus sp. YAF25 | reverse complement strand
GTTCAGAAGCGGTGTGCTTCGAACCAGCCAGGATATTGCTTAGATGACCTCAGGGGCCAGCGAGACGATCTTCAGGAACTTCTTCTCGCGCAGCTCACGAGCGACGGGACCGAAGACGCGGGTACCCACCGGCTCGCCGGCATCGTTGATCACAACGGCCGCGTTCTGGTCAAAGCGGATGTAGGTGCCATCCTTGCGGCGCGACTCCTTGCGGGTCCGCACGATCACGCACTTTACAACCTTGCCCTTCTTCACGGTGCCATCCGGAGCGGCTTCCTTCACCGCGGCGGTGACCACGTCGCCAAGGCCGGCCTTTTTCCCCAGACCGCCGCCGAGCGGCAGAATCACCTGCAGGCGGCGTGCACCGGAGTTATCGGCCACATCAAGAATCGTTCTCATCTGAACGGACATCTTCGTTCTCCTCAGTCAGCCTGCTGGCTCTTCCGCCGCAGGCTCTCGTCGTTCGGGCCGGAATTACTCAGCCGCAGCTTCCTTGACATCCGGCAACTGGGCCAGGGCCGAGCGGCGGACGATCTCTTCCAGCGCCCAGCGCTTCAGCTTGCTGGTGGGACGGGTCTCGCGGATGCGGACCACATCGCCCACGCGGGCCGAGTTCTGTTCGTCGTGCGCATAGAACTTCTTGTTGGACTTCACAACGCGCTTGTACTTCGGGTGAGCCTTGCGCATTTCGACCGAAACCACGATGGTCTTCTGCATCTTGGTCGAAACTACCTGGCCGACCTTCTCATTGCGGCGCGTCGCCTGCTCGTTCTGCTGTACTTGGGTCTCTGCCATGGGTTAGTCCTTCTTCGCTGCTTTCTTGGTTGCCTTCTTGGCCGCCTTCTTCGCCTTCACCGGCTCGGCCGAAGCCTCGACGGCAGCGGCTCCGCGGACGCCCAGCTGGCGCTCACGCGAGATCGTCTTCAGGCGGGCGACATCCTTCTTCAGCCCGCGCAGCTTCTTTACGCCCTCGTTGTTGCCCAGTGAGCGCTGAAACGTAAGGCGGAACAGCTGTTCGGAGGCCTTGTCGGCCTCGGTCGTCAGCTCCGTATCGCTCAGATTCCGAATCTTGTTCAGTTCCATAACTCTTCTCTCTTATCCCGTCGCCTGCCCGTGTTACTTGGCGGCAACAACCTTCACGTCGTGGCGCTGCACAAACGTCGTCTTCAGCGGCAGCTTGTTGGACGCCAGGCGCATCGCCTCTTTCGCGATCTCGGGTGAAACACCCTCCATCTCGAACAGGATCTTGCCCGGACGAACAACCGCAACCCAGTGATCCAGAGCACCCTTACCGGAACCCATACGGACTTCGGCAGGCTTCTTGGTGATCGGCTTGTCGGGGAACAGACGCAGCCATACCTTGCCGCCGCGCTTGATGAAGCGCGTCATTGCGATACGGCTGGCTTCGATCTGGCGGTCGGTAATGTAACCGCACTCCATCACCTTCAAACCGTAATCTCCGAAGCTCAGCGTCGAGCCGCGCCACGCCTTGCCGCGCATCTTGCCCTTCTGCTGTTTCCGGAACTTAACTTTCTTTGGCATCAACATAGTGAAACCCTCTTCGCTCTTAGCTGCCGGTTACTTCGCCTTTCACCGGCAATACTTGATTCGTCAAAATCATCCAACTGACTGCCGGAGTTCTCCGGCAGCCCATAACCTTGCTTTAGAACACGCCCGAAGTCGTAGCCTGATCGCGGCGCTTCTTCTGCTCGTAGATATCGCCACGGTAGATCCACGTCTTCACGCCGATCACACCGTAGGTCGTGCGAGCTTCGGCAAAGCCGTAGTCGATATCGGCGCGCAACGTGTGCAGCGGCAGGCGACCCTGCAGATACCACTCAGAACGCGCGATTTCGTTACCGTTCAGACGGCCGGAAACACGCACCTTGATTCCCTTGCAACCGAAGCGCAACGCCGAGTCGACGCTCTTACGCATTGCACGACGGAAGCTGACGCGCTTCTCGAGCTGCAGTGCGATGTTCTCGGCGACCAGCTGGGCATCCAGCTCAGGCTTGTTGACCTCGAGGATGTCAATGAACACCTCGCGGTTAGTGCGCTTCTGGATATCGGCCTTCAGCTTGTCGATCTCAGCGCCCTTGCGTCCGATGATGATGCCCGGACGGGCCGTGCGGATGATCAGCCGCAGCTTGTTGCCGGGGCGCTCCACTTCCACTGAGCTCACACCGGCGGCCTTCAGCTTCTCGCGGAGTTCCGCCTTCAGCTTGACGTCCTCGACCAGCAGCTTGTCATAATCGCGCTCCACGAACCAGCGCGACTTCCACGGCTTGTTTACGCCGAGGCGAAATCCGTAAGGATGGACTTTCTGTCCCATAAGCTATCCCTTCACTCCATCCGCGCCGGTCCATCTATTCGGCCGGTCGCGGTCAAATCTAACTAAACCTGCGTTACTTGGCAGCCTTCTTCGCTGCCGCCKYYTTCGCSGGRGCCTTCTTGGCCGCCGYCTTCTTTGCAGCCTTCTTCGGAGCAGCCGCCTTCACCTCAGCCGCGCCAGAGCCTGCAGCCGCACCGGCCCGCTGCTTCTCTGCTACGGTGATGATGATGTGCGCAAGCCGGCGCTGGTAGCGATACGCGCGGCCCATCGGAGCCGGACGGATACGCTTCATACGCGGACCTTCGTTCGCGACAGCCTGCTTCACATACAGGTTGTCCACATCCACATCGAGGCCCTGTTCCTGTGACAGGTAGTTTGCGTTCTGCACCGCCGAACGCAGCACCTTCTCCACCAGCGGAGCGATGCGCTTCTTGGTGAACATCACGGTGGTCAACGCCGCCTCAACACGCTTGCCCTTGATCAGATCCAGCACCAGCTTGGCCTTCTGCGGGCTGGTCCGCTGGAACTTCGCTTCTGCGCGAAACTCGCGGGTCTGTTCTGCTGCCTGTGCCATAACTCTTCTCTCTTATCTTCGGGAGCGCCAAGCGCTCCGCTGATCGTTTACTTCTTCGCCGCCGACTCGGTCTTCGCCGCGTGTCCCTTGAAGGTGCGCGTCGCTGCAAACTCACCCAGCTTGTGGCCAACCATGTTCTCGGTCACGTAGACCGGGATGAACTTCTTGCCGTTGTGAACAGCAAGGGTGTGACCAATGAACTCCGGGTAGATGGTCGAGCGGCGCGACCAGGTGCGGATGACCTTCTTGTCATTCGCCTGGTTCATCGCTTCAACCTTCGTCATCAGGTGGGCGTCGATAAACGGGCCCTTCTTCATCGAACGTGCCATATCTCTTATCCTCGCCTTTACTTGGTCCGGCGGTTCACGATGAAGGCATCGGTCCGCTTGTTGTTACGGGTCTTGTAGCCACGGGTCGGTTGGCCCCACGGAGTCACAGGGTGACGTCCACCGGAGGTCTTACCCTCACCGCCACCGTGCGGGTGATCGACAGGGTTCATCGAGACACCACGGTTGGTGGGACGGATACCGCGCCAGCGGTTCGCACCGGCCTTACCGATCGAGATGTTCTCGTGGTCGGTGTTGCCGACCTGGCCAACGGTTGCCATGCACTCAACTAGCACCTTGCGGGTCTCGCCGGAAGGCAACTTCAGCAGAGCGTAGTCACCTTCCTTGGCGACGAGCTGTGCGCTCGATCCGGCAGAGCGCACCATCTGTGCGCCCTTGCCAGGGCGAAGCTCAACATTGTGCACCGTGGTACCGGCAGGAATGTTCTTGAGCGGAAGAGCATTACCGATCAGGATGTCGGCCTCGGGGCCGCTCATCACCTTCTGGCCAACCTTCAGGCCAAGCGGCTGAATGATGTAGCGCTTTTCGCCGTCAGCGTAGCCTTCGTCTGGAAGCGCAGTGTCGGCGTAATCGGTCGAAATGTCTTGATCGGCATTGTCTCTGTTTCCTTGCCTGAGGCCAGCCGCATATTGTTTTCGCGGCTGGCGTCTTGAATCGTTCGGTTGACTCTTCCCTGTCGGGCTTATGGCCTTACAGGTTGTCGATATAATCCGGCATCTTCTCGCCGGCCTTCAGCTTCACGTACGCCTTCTTCCAGTCAGGGCGATAGCCGACAAAACGTCCGCGGCGGCGCTCCTTACCCGTGACATTGCTCGTACGTACAGTGGCAACCTTCACCTTGAAGAGAGCCTCAACAGCCTGCTTCACTTCGGTCTTGGTCGCCTCGGGAGCCACTTCAAATACCAGCGTCCCCTCGGTCTCCTTCACGCCCATGCCCTTCTCGGTAATCAGAGGGCGGCGAATCGTCGTATACAGGGTCGGCATTTATGCGACCTCCTTCACAGCGGGCTTGCGCTTGGATACGGACTTCTTCAGCGTCTCCTGCAGCGCCTCCAGGGCGTCCTTGGAGAAGACTGCATGCTCGTAGCGCAGCAGATCGTAGGGATGAACCTCAGAGCTAAGCACCAGCTCGACGCCATCCAGATTGCGGGAACCGAGGAACAGGTTGTCCGTCAGCTTCTTGCCCGACTCGACCAGCAGAGCCGTCTTCTTGGCATCCAGCTTGTCCAGAGCCTGGCGATAGAGCTTGGTCTTGGGCTCCTTCACCTCAAGGGTGTCAACCACCGTCAGCTTGCCGTCGGCCAGCTTGGCCGCAAGAGCCGAACGCAGAGCGCCCATCAGCTTCYTCTTCGGGAACTGGTACTCATAGCTGCGCGGCTGAGGTCCGTGAACCGTACCGCCATGACGCCAGATCGGCGAACGAACCGAACCCACACGGGCGCGGCCAGTACCCTTCTGCTTCCACAGCTTCTTGCCTGAGCCCGAAACGAGCTTCTTGTTCTTCGTAGCAGCCGTTCCCTGGCGCAGCGACGCACGGTAGTGCTTCACCGCCTCCCACAGGAGGGCCTCGTTCACCTCTGCGCCGAAGACCTCGTCAGCAAGCTGAAACTCGCCGACCTGATCTCCGCTCAGATTCACAACCTTGATGTTTGCCATCTTCTTTTCCTTTTGGCTCCGTTCCATTGCGGAGACCGTAACTTACTGTCTGTTTTCATCCCGCAGTCAGGCCTATAGCCCCGCAGCCGATGGATCTACCGTCCAGATGAAGCACACGAAGTGCATCATCTGGACAGTCAAGCTTTACTTCTTCTTACCAGCCGAAGCCTTCTTCGAAGCCTTCAGCGGGTCAACCGTACCCGAACCACCGAAGCCACGACGCTCACGCGGCGGATGCTTGGCCTTCGAGATCAGCACATAACCATCGCGCGGTCCCGGAACGGCGCCCTCGACCATCAGAAGGTTCTCTTCGATGTCGATGCCGCGGATACGCAGGTTACGAACCGTGACCTGATCCACACCGTAGTGACCCGGCATACGCTGACCCGGGAAGACACGGCTGGGGAACGACGAAGCGCCGATCGAACCCTGGATCTGGAACATGTGACCGTGCGACTTGGGGCCGCCGCCGAAACGGTGACGACGAACGACGCCGGAAAAACCGCGGCCTTTCGAGGTACCGATCACATCTACAAACTTCTCGTCGGCGAAGATGTCGACCATGATACGGTCGCCAGCCTTCACGCCATTTGTATCCTCACCCTCAGCCGCGGGAGTGGCGGCCTCGAGGCCAACCTCCTTCACGAACTTCACGGGAGGAACATTGCTCTTGGCAAAGTGGCCGGTCATCGGCTTGTTCACCTTGCTCGCCTTCACGAACTCAACCAGGCCGATCTGGGCGGCTTCGTAGCCGTCCTTCGCCAGGCTCTTGAGCTGCGTGATTACACAGGGGCCAGCCTTCAACACGGTGATCGGGTGAACCTCACCCTTATCGTCGAACACCTGCGTCATGCCAATCTTCTTGCCCAGAATTCCAGTTACTGCCATCTTCTTCTCTCCTCATCATGCGCCGGCTATCTTCCCAGAGCACTGTAGGTTTTCACTACAAAACTTTTACTTGGTAACGGTCTTGATCTCTACGTCCACACCGGCCGGGAGGTCAAGCTTCATCAGCGCGTCCACTGTCTGCTGCGTCGGCTCCAGAATGTCGATCAGACGCTTGTGCGTACGGATCTCGAAGGCTTCGCGCGACTTCTTGTCGACGTGGGGCGAACGCAGAACGCAGTACTTGTTCTTCAGCGTGGGAAGGGGAATCGGTCCCGCTACCTGTGCGCCGGTACGCTTTGCCGTCTCAACGATTTCGCCCGTCGACGTGTCAAGCACGCGGTAGTCATAAGCCTTCAAGCGAATCCGGATTCTCTGTTGTCCTGCCATCTTCTTCTCTTTTCCTGCTGCAAAGATCTCGTTGAGGTGTGGCTGGTGCTGTTCCACCAGCCACCCTAATTCGGTTGTTTTCGCGGACAGCTTTCGCCGTCCGCGCAGGACTACTTGACGATCTCGGCGATGGCGCCTGCACCGACGGTGCGGCCACCCTCACGGATCGCGAAGCGGAGGCCCTTCTCCATGGCTACCGGCGTGTGCAGCGTTACTTCCAGGCTGACGTTGTCGCCAGGCATCACCATCTCGCGGCCCTCAGGCAGCTTGACCGTGCCCGTCACGTCGGTCGTACGGAAGTAGAACTGAGGACGGTAGTTGGAGAAGAACGGCGTGTGACGGCCACCCTCTTCCTTCGACAGAACGTACACCTCGCCCTTGAATATCGTGTGCGGGGTGATCGAAGCCGTCTTGGCCAGAACCATGCCGCGCTCCACGTCTTCCTTCGCGACACCGCGCAGCAGAAGACCGGCGTTGTCGCCCGCCAGACCCTCATCCAGCTGCTTCTTGAACATCTCTACGCCGGTGACTACGGTCTTGCGRGTATCGCGGAAACCAACGATCTCCACTTCCTCGCCGACCTTCACCTTGCCACGCTCGATACGGCCCGTCACCACRGTTCCACGGCCAGAGATCGAGAAGATGTCTTCGATCGGCATCAGGAACGACAGGTCGACCAGACGGTCAGGCTGAGGAACATTATCGTCCACGGCCTGCATCAGCTCGTCGATCTTGGCTTCCCACTGAGCTTCGCCATTCAGCGCGCCCAGAGCCGAACCACGGATCACAGGAACGTCATCGCCCGGGAACTCGTACTTCGACAGAAGCTCACGCACTTCCATCTCCACCAGGTCGATCAGCTCAGGATCCTCAACCGCATCGCACTTGTTCAGGAACACCACGATGTACGGWACGCCKACCTGGCGRGCCAGSAGMACGTGCTCCTTGGTCTGCGGCATCGGRCCRTCGGTSGCKGCSACYACSAGGATSGCGCCGTCCATCTGCGCKGCGCCSGTGATCATGTTCTTGATGTAGTCRGCGTGRCCSGGGCAGTCCACGTGCGCATAGTGACGGTTCGCCGTCTCATACTCCACGTGTGACGTCGAGATCGTAATRCCACGCTCACGCTCCTCAGGTGCGTTATCAATCGTGTCAAACGAACGGAACGCGTTCTTCGGATTGTGCTTCGACAGGACCTTCGTGATCGCTGCCGTCAGCGTCGTCTTACCGTGATCGATATGTCCAATCGTTCCCACGTTTACGTGCGGCTTCGACCGGTCAAATTTYTCCTTCGCCATCTTCTTCTCCGTCCTTAGCTTCTAAGAATCCTTGAATCTGTCTTTGACTTCAGGCTTACTGCTTGCCCTGTACCTTGGCGATAATCTCTTCCGATACCGAGCGCGGAGCCTCTTCATAGTGTGCAAACTGCATCGAGAAGTTGCCGCGTCCCTGTGTCGATCCACGCAGGTTGTTCGAGTAAGCGAACATGGTCGACAGCGGAACCGTCGCCTTGATCACCTGCTGGCCGCCCTGCATCTCCATGCCCTCGATACGTCCGCGGCGGGAGTTCAGGTCGCCGATCACGGTACCCATGTAGTCCTCGGGCACGGTTACTTCGACAGCCATCATCGGCTCCAGAAGTACCGGCTTGGCCTTCTTGGCGGCTTCCTTGAACGCCATGGAACCGGCGATCTTGAAGGCCATTTCGTTCGAGTCGACGTCGTGGTAGCTGCCGTCGTAGAGCGAGACCTTGATATCGACCATCTCGAAGCCGGCAAGCACACCGCCCTGCAGCGCTTCCTGGATTCCCTGGTCGATCGGCTTGATGTACTCCCTCGGAATCACGCCGCCCTTGATATCGTTGCTGAACTCGTAGCCCTTACCAGGCTCGTTCGGCTCGATACGGATCTTGGCGTGGCCGTAGTTACCCGAACCACCGGTCTGACGGATGTACTTACCTTCCGCCTCAGCCTGCTGACGGATCGTTTCACGATACGCAACCTGTGGCTTACCGACGTTCGCTTCGACCTTGTACTCACGCATCATGCGATCGACGATGATCTCGAGGTGAAGCTCGCCCATACCCGAGATGATGGTCTGACCCGAATCAGGATCCGTGTGCACCTTGAAGGTGGGATCTTCCTGCGCCAGCTTCGCCAGCGCCATACCCATCTTCTCCTGGTCGCTCTTGGTCTTCGGTTCTACCGCAACCGAGATAACCGGATCCGGGAAGTCGATGGACTCGAGAACGATCGGGCTCTTCTCTGTGCAGATAGTGTCGCCGGTGACGAGATTCTTCAGACCCACGGCGGCGCAGATATCGCCGGCCAGGATCTCCGTAATCTCTTCACGCTTGTTGGCGTGCATCTTCAGCAGGCGGCCGATACGCTCGGTCTTGCCGGTACGTGGATTCAGCACGGTATCGCCGGCCTTCAGAGCGCCCGAGTACACACGGACGAAGATCAACTGGCCGACAAACGGGTCGGTCATAATCTTGAAGCCCAGAGCAGCCAGCGGCTCGTTGTCATCCGACTTGCGGATCAGCTTCTTCTCTGGATTGTCGGGATCAATACCCTCAATCGGAGGAACGTCCAGCGGGCTCGGCAGGTAGTCCACCACAGCATCGAGCAGCGTCTGCACACCCTTGTTCTTGAAGGACGAACCCATCAGAACCGGGAAGATATGCATACCGATCGTTGCCTTACGGATGGCAGACTTCAGCTCGTCGACCGTCGGCTCCTGACCTTCCAGGAACTTCTCCAGAAGAACGTCATCACTCTCGGCAACTGTCTCGATGAGCTGATTGCGGAAGGCAGTCGCCTTCTCCTTCAGATTCTCGGGAATCTCTTCGACCGAGTACTTGGCGCCCATGGTCTCGTCGTGCCACAGAATGGCGCGCATCTCAACCAGGTCAACCACACCCTTGAAGTTCGCCTCGGCGCCGACGGCAATCTGCAGCATCACGGCCTTGGCTCCYAGACGGTCCTTGATGGTCTGGGTTGCGTGCTCGGCGTCGCCGCCGTTCTTGTCCATCTTATTGATGAAGCAAATACGCGGAACGCGGTACTTGGTAGCCTGACGCCACACCGTCTCCGACTGAGGCTGTACGCCGGCAACAGCATCGAAGCAGGCGACCGCGCCGTCCAGCACGCGCAGCGAACGCTCCACCTCAGCCGTAAAGTCCACGTGGCCCGGGGTATCGATGATATTGACGCGGTACTTATTCCAGAAGCAGGTCGTCGCGGCCGAGGTAATCGTGATGCCGCRCTCCTGCTCCTGCTCCATCCAGTCCATGGTCGCAGTGCCTTCGTGCACCTCACCGATGCGATGGTTCACACCCGTATAGAACAGGATGCGCTCCGTCGTTGTCGTTTTACCSGCGTCGATGTGGGCCATGATGCCGATGTTGCGGCATTTGTCCAGCGAGATCGTGCGTGCCACTTTAGTTCTTCTCTTCTGCGAGCTTTCGCCCGCGGTTGCTTCCTACTTGACTCCGGCACATTGCTGCACCGGTACGACTCTTATTTCTTGCCTGCGGCGGGTATTACCCGCCGCAGACGGAACTACCAGCGATAGTGAGCGAAGGCCTTGTTCGCCTCAGCCATGCGATGAACGTCTTCCTTCTTCTTCATCGCGGCGCCGCGACCGTTAGCCGCATCCAGCAGCTCGGCGGTCAGCTTATCGACCATGCCCTTTTCACCACGCGAACGGCTAAAGGTCACCAGCCAGCGGATTGCGAGCGAAGTACGACGCTCCGGGTTCACTTCGATCGGCACCTGATAGTTGGCGCCGCCCACGCGGCGGCTCTTCACTTCCAGCAGGGGCTTCACGTTCTCCACGGCCTTCTTGAACAGCTTGATTGCCTCATCGCCACCCTTGGCCTCGAGGTTCTTCATGCTCTCGTAGAAGATGTTCTGGGCAGTCGACTTCTTGCCGCCCCACATCATGCTGTTCACAAACTTCGTTACCAGGGTGGAGCTATACACCGGATCCGGAGCAACTTCCCGCTTCGAGATATGACCTTTACGTGGCATTCCTTCTCTTCCTCTTCTTCCCCTGGAGCCGTCAACTTCTCAAGCAACCAGGCTTTTTGCCTCAGGCCACATCCGTGACCCTCAGCAGCTAACACTCAACGACTACTTCGCAGCGGCCTTCGGGCGCTTGGCGCCGTACTTCGAACGGCTCTGCTTACGATTGGCGACGCCAACCGAATCCAGCGTGCCGCGTACGACGTGATAACGAACACCCGGCAGATCCTTCACACGGCCACCGCGGATCAGCACAATCGAGTGCTCCTGCAGGTTGTGGCCAATGCCCGGGATATACGTCGTCACTTCGATTCCGTTCGTCAGGCGGACACGAGCCACCTTACGCAGRGCCGAGTTCGGCTTCTTCGGGGTCTGGGTGTACACACGGGTGCAGACTCCACGRCGCTGGGGCGAACCCTGCAGCGCAGGGCTGGCCGTCTTGTAGCGGGGCGCCGTGCGGCCCTTCTTTACGAGCTGATGAAACGTAGGCACTCTAAAACTCCTTGCAAATCGCTTCCAAACTACTTAACCGGCAAGTCCGGAGCCCGCAATAAGCCCCAGAACCGCCGTCCAACCAAACCTTGCGCGCTCGCGCAAAATCTCCAGACACCATTTCCAGGCACCTGGACGAAGCCACAGCTTCGCATTCCTTTTACCCACGGCCCAATACCGCAGCCACAGGGCACAACCAACCAACCAAGCGAATAACAGTCGACGGTGGCCAGGTCTCTCCGCCCGCAAACACACCCTGAGCTTTCACTCAAAGCAGCCTGCAGACCAGCCCGACTCCGTTTCGCTGTTCCGGCCCACATAGCCCATCCCGGGAGGAGGGTGTCGCAGGCTCGATCGAGGGGTTCGCATCCGCCAAGACCATTGGCCTCAACATTGCGATATCTCTATTCTATCCGGAATTTCGCACAGGGTTTTCCACCGGTTATTCCCAGTGATCCCTCCCGCACAGAGCTTTTCCTGCCCTACCCGCCGCCCGGAGCTCACTTCTGCCCACACGCGGACGAGTTCCGGAAATACGCGGAACCTCCAAACAATACCAAGAAGTGTAAAAAGAGTCAATTTTGTTGGCGCCGGACAGCCGACCGCCATCGCACCGTTTTTCAGTGGGAGTGAAAGAGCTTGTGGTTAACGTCCGGCCAGAACTCCTTAATCAGGTCACTCACTCCATCCAGCGCGACTGCAGTCACCCAGCGCTGGCCAGTTTTGGTCCAGGTCCGTTCCCGGCCGGGGTAATACAGATCGGCGATTCCCGCCGCGGCGCCATTGCCGACCACCTCCCCGAAGTTGAAGGTGCGGTGGTTATTATCGGTACGCGCCACAACCAGCCGTGAAAGCGAATAGCCTGTGCGCTTTACCAGCCCACCATGACCCAGTGTGTAGTAACGCGGGTCCTGCCGTGCAAGCGTCGGGACCACCGCCTCTGACATCAGGTTGCCGCCTACATTGTCGGCAAAGCTATGCCAGTAGTAGCGTCCGTATCCTGCAGCGCCCTGGTGAAGCTCCGGATAGGAGTTTTGCGCGAACCCAACCCCAGCCACAATGCCGACATAGGCGAATGCCGAGTAGTCGAAGCTGTCCTGCGCCGTCAGCTTGAACTTCTCTTTCGGCGAGAGCGGAGGCAGGACCTGATCCGCCGATACCGAGCGGAAGTTGGGCAGGATACCGAGAATCCGCTTGGTCTGCTGCCCATCGTCCGAATGCACCTTTGCCGGCTGTTGCGGTTGGGGGGAGTCCGGAAGAGACGAAGAAGAAGAAGGCACTTCTTCTGCATGTACCGCCGGTGAAAGGGTTAGACCGCCCGCAAGCACAATGGAACCGACGAATCGCGTACAACGTGCCAGAGTTGTTTTCAAAAAGGAGTTCCTCTTTCTCAAGAGACGCTCGGAGCGTCTAACTGATTCTCTTCCATAAACGGAATATGAACCATTCCCACTTCCGGTTCCCAACCACTATTCTGAGACGTATGCGTACGATCGCCGCCGCCATTCTGTTCTCTGCCGGATTTCTACCAGCGCAGCACACTAAAGGGAGCACTTACCAAACCGGCTTTCTCTCCCGACGGACACTCTGTCGCCTTTCTTTTTGTCGAAAACGCCACCCGTACTGCGGGAGCCACCTCGGCGATGAAGCCGCCAGCCGGTGTGATCGGCGAAGATGGCATCGAGATCCAGCGGGTCGAGAAGGTCGATCTTGTCGACCACAGGCTGCAGTACGCCGTCACACCTGCCAATCTGCATGTCTATGAGTTCTCCTGGTCTGCCGATTCGCAGAACATCGCCTTTATCGCGGCAAATCCTCCAGGAGAAAACAACTGGTGGGTCGCCAAACTCTATAACCTGTCTCTCAAAAAAACAGGAGAAGCCTGCGATGGGCAGGGATGCACCGCCTACTACGCTCCTCCTTCGGTCGTTGTCGACTCTCAAAAGGCTCCAGGGCCGCTCCATGGACTCCAGATCGCAGTTCCCCGCTTCTCGCCCGACGGTAAGACGATCGCCTTTATCGGCGGCCTCATGTCCGACGAGGGCTCGAACGGCGGCGATGTCTACCTCGTTCCCTCGACGGGTGGAGATGCCCGGAACATCACGGAAGGGCGCAAATCGACTCCTTCCTGGATCGACTGGGCTGACAACACCCACCTTGTGGTGAGCGAACACCAGCGCGGACAGGCTCACCTGGGGATCCTCTCCACCTCGGGCTCGGACATGCCGATCTATCACCTCACGCTGCCAGAGTCGATCGGCTCCGGCCAATCGGCCATGTCGGTCTCTGTTTCCATCCCGAGCAAAAAGATGGCGCTCATTCGCCAGTCTTTGAATATGGCGCCCGAGGTCTGGGCGGGCGAGATGAAGAACCTGAAGCAAATCTCGCACCTTAACGACACGTTGAAGCCCTTGAACGGTAAGGCTGAGTCCATCGAGTGGAAGAACGAGAGCTTCGATGTACAGGGCTGGCTGACCCTGCCTGCCAACTACGATGCGGGTAAGAAGTACCCCCTTATTGTCTCGGTCCACGGCGGCCCCTCCTCTGAGATCACTTCCCGATACGGGGGAGA
This sequence comes from Terriglobus sp. YAF25, assembly GCF_052113305.1. Taxonomy (NCBI): domain Bacteria; kingdom Pseudomonadati; phylum Acidobacteriota; class Terriglobia; order Terriglobales; family Acidobacteriaceae; genus Terriglobus; species Terriglobus sp. YAF25. The sequence goes on along the minus strand of NZ_JBFRCY010000092.1, from coordinate 48 downwards.
GCCGGCGCTCTTCTCAGCCCTGGGCTACTTTGTCTTCCAACCCAAACC
>NZ_JBFRCY010000091.1:0-15546 GCF_052113305.1 Terriglobus sp. YAF25 | reverse complement strand
GGGGGGGCTGTTCGCGCTGCGTCGATTGTCGAAGACGTAGATCCTTCGGGTCCCTGGCGAATGTTCGCTGGGGACCTGAATGCTTCCACTATGACTCCGTTCGCACCTACGGTGCGAATGTTTTGCTTAAGGGCATGGCTTCAGCCATGCCGTGTAATGCTCGCATAGTTTGCGGCTTTAGCCGCTGAGGTCATATCGAATCTCAATATCCCACCCGAATTTTTTTGTAGCAAAGCGAAGAAATCTGCTTCTTACACATTGCCCTCAGCGGCTGAAGCCGCTTTCTATGCGGCGTGCAACGGGACGGCTGAAGCCGTCCCCTTAACAAGACATTCGCACTGCGTGCGAAATGGCTTCGCGGGGCGGATCCCCCTTTTCATTCAGCCGTCAGACCCCTCCAGCATTCCAATCTCAAGCTGCCGCAGCCGTTCCGGATCTGCAATCACGTCGAGGTGCGTGATTCTGCCGTCTGTAAAGGTAAATCGCAGCACTCGGGTCAGACGGCCTCGCGGGGCCAGAAGAATGCCGACTGTTCCATCCACCAGCGCCGGCTGAAAGAAACGCATGTGCCGAGCGAAGGCAACGGCATTACCTGCCCAGTTGCGTGCTCCGTGGATCTCGGCCGGAACTCCGGTGGCTGCTGCACTCTTGTCGATGTGGACGACAAGATCGGGATCGAGCACCTGAACCAGACCTTCGATGTCACCGGCACGTAAGGCAGTGAGAAAGCTGCTTACGATCTCTCGCTGTTGTGCAAACTCCGCACCTGCCTCATGGCTGATGCCACGGACCTGGCGACGGGCACGGCTTGCAAGCTGCCGTGTGGCGGTGGAGGTGCGTCCGAGAATCGGCGCGATCTCATCGAAAGGGAGATCCATCAGGTCGTGCAGCACAAAGGCAAAGCGTTCTGCGGGGTTGAGCCGGTTCAATAGCACCATCAGCGCAATGCCGACAGACTCCGCCAGAATCGCTTCCTGTTCCGGGTCAATGCTGGTGTCGTCTTTTGCCGGGATCTCGATGGGATTGTCTTCGATGGAGTCTTCCCGCCGTGAACTGCGGGAGCGCAGCATATCCAGGCAGACGCGCGACACAACGGTGGTGAGCCAGCCGCCAAGATTATCGATGCTGTTGGCATCGGAGCGGTTGAGACGCACCCACGTTTCCTGAACAGCATCTTCGGCCTCGCTCAGTGAGCCCAGCATCCGGTAGGCGACGCCACGCAGATGCCCGCGGTTCTGCTCGAACTGTTTTGCCAGCCAATCTTTTTCCACCACCTCTGTCACATTCCTCCTGTTGCTTCCGTCATGGTTGTGACGAGCGAAACCCAGGCAATGTGACAAGGGTACTCGTCGGGCAGCACACCCGCAGACAGCGGGAAAGGAAAAGGAGAAACACGATGCAGGCAAGAATGATGAATCCGGCGATGGTTGTTCCCGAAGCCATGCAGGCGCTGATGGCGCTTGGCGCAGCCACCAAGAATGGAGCGGTCCCGGAGAAGACGCTGGGCCTGATGCATCTGCGCGCCAGCCAGATTAACGGCTGCGGCGTCTGCCTCGACATGCATGCCCGCATGGCCAGGCACGAGGGCGAGACGGACGAGCGCATGTTCGCCGTGGCGGCATGGAGAGAAGCTCCGTACTTTACCGACGCCGAGCGCGCGGCACTGGCGCTGACGGAAGCGGCGACTCGTCTGAGCGACCGTTCCGATCCGGTTCCAGATGATGTTTGGAATGAGGCAGCGAAGCACTATGACGAGAAGGCACTGGCGGTCCTGGTCCTCCAGATCGCTCTGATCAATGTGTGGAACCGGGTGAACGTCACCACCAAACAGATTGCCGGCGAGTGGATGAGGTCGGAAGAGGCGAAGAAGTGGGTGCCGGAAGTGGTGCAGAAGGCCTCGTAGACCAAAAGATCCAGCCGCCTGCTTCTAGCGGCTGGATCTTTGTTTTCTAGAGCCTGGGATCGATGGGTTCACTCTCCAACGCCAGGACAMCAAAAACGCATTCGTGTGTGCGGCGAAGCGGTTCGTATCGCACGAAACGATCCAGGGCCTCAACGCCCAGGGCGAACTCACGGGTGGCCAGAGAGCGTTTTGCGCCGACTGCTCTTGAACGCAAACGCTCAAGATTGTCCGGCAGCAGATACTCTGGCCCATAGATGATGCGCAAGTACTCCGGGCCGCGGCATTTGATGGCTGGTTGTACCATTCCCCGTCGCCCCTTGCTGATGAAATCCAGCGGTTTGACGACCATGCCTTCGCGCCCTGTGTTCGTGAGATCCGTCCACCACGCAATGGCAGCATCGCAGCTTGTGCTGTCATTCAGGTCTACAACCTGAAAGGGCGTGGCGACCAGCAGATGGTTATCGGCTTCGCAGAGCCTGGCGATCAACTCCATATGCCAGGTGTGCCGCTTATTGGTGTGCACGTTCCCTTCGCTGGCAAGTATGTGGAATGGGGCCAGGCGATAGTCGTCCAGAGATGTGGCAGGCCAGCAGTATTGCCGATACTCGCGGACATATTGCTGCAATGCATTGAGGCGTTGTGATGTACGTGTTGCCAGTTCCTCAAGCTCGGGTAAGCGAGCCTGAGCCTGGGCAAGAGCGTGCTGTTCCGCGGTCAATGTGCGGATCCCGGCGTTGCCCGCTGGAGCATACTGCTGGCGAAGAAGCTCCTGCGCCTTGGCCGACCATGGCATCAGTTCACAGTCGAGGCAGATCCAATCAGTACCAAGTTCTGTCCACAGACCCGCTTTTCCCGCCGCATCGCGTAGACGAGTAAGAAATGCAGCCTCAAGCGCCTCATTGCTGAAGAAACGGCGTCCGGTACGTGTATAGACCATGCCGAGTGCTGGTGTTGTTACACCGAAGCGCTGCTCCGCTGTCTCTTTTTCGCGGCAAAGAATGACAACGGCACGAGAGCCCATGTGCTTCTGCTCGCAGACAACGGCCGGAATACCTTCATTGCGGTAGTAGGCGAAGGCCTCTTGCGGGTGCTCCAGAAGAGCCGGGTGCTGGCTCGTCTCCGACGGAGACATGGTTGGAGGAAGATAGATGAGCCATTTGGGATCGACGGCGAAACGGCTCATTACCTCCAGTGCGGCAATGGCATTCTCCTCGCGGATGGTGATGCGGGGGACAAGCCGAGTGTCAATCAGGCGCTTACCGATGACGTCTTCGAGATCGAGTGTGTCATCGAGCGCCTGTTGCATGCTCCGTGCAGATACCTGGTCTCCTGCGAGGAATGGGCGTTTCGGTTCCGCGTAGGTTGCATGGGCGCGAACTGAAACGATCTCTCGTTCCGGATAGCGGAGGGCAGAAAGGCTGCCACCGAAGACACAACCGGTGTCGATGTTGGCGGTGTTATTGAGCCAGAGAGGTTCCGGCACAGGAGTGTGGCCGTAGACCACCAGTGCTTTGCCGCGGTACTCCGCTGCCCAGTTATGACGTACGGGCAGGCCGAATTCATCGGTCTCTCCGGTGGTCTCGCCATAAAGAGCAAACTCGCGGACGGCGCCGGAGCCACGCCCCTGCATCGACTCCTTCAAGCCTGCGTGAGCGACCACCAGATTGCCGTCGTCGAAGACATAGTGACTGACAAGCCCATCGATAAAGTCAGCCATCTGCCGCCGGAACTCCGGTGTTTCTTTTCCGAGCTGCTCCAGCGATGTGTCGAGTCCGTGCGTGATCTGTACGTTGCGTCCGCGCAATGCCTTGACCAGCTTGATATCGTGATTCCCGGGAACACAGATGGCGTGTCCCGCCTGGACCATGCCATGAACCAGGTGCAAGACCTGAGGAGTGCCGGGGCCACGATCGACAAGGTCACCGACGAAAACAAGCTTCCGACCTTCCGGCGGTGTGACGACGTACGACGCCGCCTCTGCGGAAACGGAGTAACCGAGCTGCTGCAGTAGCTCCAGTAGTTCGTCGAGACAGCCGTGGACATCACCCACGATGTCAAAGGGGCCGTGGTCTGTCCTCCTGTTATTCCAGAGCGGTTGCCGTTCGATGTTGGCCGCCTCGACCTCTTCCGATGAAGAGAACTTAAAGACGTACCGGACACCTTCACGCTCCAGGCCTCGAAGGCTGCGGCGAAGCTGCTGACACTGGTTCCTGACAACATGGGGTCCAAACTGGCGATCAGGACGCAACGAGTTGCGCTCCTGGCAGAGCTTTTCCGGGAGATCGAAGACGATTGCAACCGTCATGACGTGGTACTCGCGGGCAAGCTCGATCAGCGACTTGCGCGATTCCGGCTGAACATTGGTCGCGTCAATTACTGTCAGTTTGCCGCGCGCGAGGCGTTTCCGAACGATGGTGCGGAGAACATCAAAGGCGTCCGAGGTCGATACCTGATCGTTCTCGTCGTCGGATACAAGTCCGCGGCAGAAATCGGATGAGACCACCTCTGTGGGAAGGAAATGTTTCCGCCCGAAGGACGACTTTCCTGACCCTGATGGGCCGACGAGAAGGACAAGCGAGAGTTCGGGAAAGGCGAGTTTCATGCCGCACCTCCCACGCGCGAGAAGATTCCCATCTGTGTCGGTGCGCCGAGCATCTGGTCCTGCGGCCCCACGGCTTGAAAGCGAACCTCATAGCCATACTGGTCCGCGATGCGTTTTGCCCAGGTCTCGAACTCCGCCCGGCTCCATTCGAAGCGATGATCGCGATGGCGCAACTGCCCGGCAGGCAGAGTCTCGAAGACTGAGTTGTACTCTACGTTCGGTGTGGTGAGAACCACGTGGGTGGGGCGTGCAAACGCAAAGAGAACACGCTCGAAGGCTTCCAGACGCGGAGCATCGAGATGCTCGATCACCTCAACAACCGTGGCGGCATCGAATCCCGAGAGTCGTTGGTCGCGATACATCAGCGAGCCCTGCACAAGCTGGATACGGGTTTTCTGCCGTTCTGGAAGGCGATCCAGGTGAAGCCGTTCTTTAGCGACTTCAAGCGACTTCCACGAGACATCCATACCAAGCATGAACTCGAACTGAGGATCAGCCAGAAGGTAACGAAGCAGCTTGCCTTCGCCACATCCGAGGTCGACGACCCGTCTCGCACCGAGGCTCCGAAGTACAGACAATACTGTGCCCATACGCTGTTCATGCAGCCCGAGAGGGCGCTCCACTTTCTGTTCTTCTTCGTTCCTAACCTCTTCCTCGTCCTCTTTTGTATCGGGCGCCTCTTCGGCGAGGCGATCGAGGGCCTCGCGCGTCAGACCATGCTGGCGCTTGAGGTAGCGTGAGACGATCAGATCTTTTTCCGGGTGTGTGGCAAGCCATCCCTCGCCACGTTTCAGCAGCTTTTCGACTTCGTCGTCGCCGACCCAGTAATGTTTCTCGTTGTCCAGAACCGGAATCAGCACATAGAGGTGAGTTAACAGATCCCGCAACCGCGTCGTGGCGGCGATCTCTACAGAGGCATATCTTGACTCTCCCCAATCCGGGAAGTTGGCGTCCAGCAGGCCGCTTTCGGTCGAGATGCGATATCCGAGCGGCTCGAAGAGTCGCCGCACCAGCTCTGACCTAGCACCTGCCGCAATGGCCGGCAGCTTTACGCTCAGGGGGAGAGGTGTATCCACGAGTTCCTGACGTTCTTTGCTTCGGCCACTGAGGGCGGTCCCAAACAGTCTGCCCAGCGCGACACTCATAAAGGAGTTGGCTGCATATGGCCGGTCGTTCACGTATTGCTGTAACTGTCCGCCTTCCCCGGCAGGACCACCGCGTCCACGCACAAGTCCGATGGGATCGACCTCCAGCAGGACCGCTACAGTGCAGCGATCGACGTCGGCCTCTGGATAAAACACATGTGCCTTGCCAAACGAAAGTTCTTCGGTCTGAAGGCGGGCTGGATTCTTGTGAAGGAGATATCCCAGATCCGTTGCAGGAACGTGGGTGGTGGAGATGGTCAGCAGCATGGAGGTTTTAGTCTACGCGACCGCATTTATTTTGCGTATTGACAGCCCCTYGGGAAAGGATTACTTTGCAATGTAAAGTGAAGCGATGAGCGACCTGCACAAAGCGCTTGGCGATATCAGCAGCATTCGTAAGCAGCTGGCGAATACCACGGAGTTTCGTGGCTATGGTCCGGCGACGCTGGCTGCCACCGGGGGTTTTGCGGTCCTTGCTGCTGTTGCGCAGGCGTATTGGGTGCCCGATCCTGTGCATCATCTGCCGGCGTATCTGGCGGTATGGGTTGCGACGGCGATGGTTTGTGCTGCGCTTACTGGAGTCCAAATGTATACGCGGACACGCCGCATGCACTCCGGCCTGTCGGACGAGATGCTTCGCATGGCGGTGGTGCAGTTCCTGCCTTCGGCCGGTGCGGGTCTGTTGCTGACCGGCGTGCTGGTGTACTTCGCACCTACGGTCACGTGGATGCTTCCCGGGCTGTGGCAGGTGATCTTCAGCATCGGTATCTTCTCTTCCTGCCGGTTTCTACCGCGTGCGATGAGCGCGGCGGGCGCCTGGTATCATTCTTACGTCGCTGGTGACGAATCCCAAGGGGCTGACCTTCAACGACCTCAAGCAGATGTGCGCTCTGACTGACGGCAATCTGAGCCGGCACTTGAGTGTGCTGGAGAAGGAGAAGATGGTCGAGATCCTGAAAGGACACGATCAGAACCGCCCGCTTACCGTGTGCCGTATGACACCTTCGGGGCGAAAGCGCTATCTCGAATATCTCTCCACGCTGGAGCAGGTGATTCGCGATGCTGCCGAAGACACAAAGCCCGTGGGAGCCCAGGTGCGTGGCTTGACACCGTCACGTGCCTAAAAAATTTGTTCAATAACTTTGCAATACAAAGTTCTTTGCGGTGGAGAAAAAGGAGAGAAATCGATGGCTGAATACTCAATCTTGCAGGTACCCGTGCGAGGGATCTTTCGCTCGTTATCGATGGGCGTAAAGCTGATCCTGATCTGTTTTCTGGCGTTGTTTATGACCATACCTTCGTTCTTTGTCTATGGGCTTGTAAACGAACGGACGAATCGTGCGAAGGAGGTGGCCAACGAGATCGGCAGAGGCGTTGGTGGCCCGCAGACTTTCCTCGGACCGACGCTTGCGATTCCTTATAGTGCTCCAGGTTCGTCGCCATCGGCTCCGCTGGAGCGAGGGACGTACTTTGTTTTCCCCGCGGATGGAAACGCGGCGATTAAGACGGCAACCGAGGAGCGTCATCGTTCTTTGTTCCGGGTGCCGGTCTTTCAGGCGGACCTGGTCTTCGACGCGAACTTCGATCTGACTGGCATTCCGGCGGCTTTGCCGAAAGATGCCACGCTGAACTGGGACCGCGCAGAGATCCTTGTCGGTGTAAGCGATGCGCGTGGGGCGTTGGCTGACGCAGTGCTTACCTCTGACGCCGGAACCGTGACGCTCACGCCTGCAAAGGCGATCGATAGTGCCGTCATCGGGGAGCAGAAACTGCAACAGAGACTCTCGCTCATTGGGGCGCAGGTCAGCGAGGCGAAGCCTGGAAACAAGTTCCATGTGAAATCTGTACTTCGATTCTCCGGCGCAAACCGGATTGCCGTTCTCGCTTATGGCAAGACAACTCACCTCACAGCGCAGGGCGATTGGCGTACTCCTGGCTTCGACGGTGGTATTCCGCCAGCCACCAGAAACCTTAACGAGCAGGGATACACCGCTACCTGGACTGTCCCTTTCATCGCCCGCAATGTCCGTTCTGAGGGCGCAGGAAGCATCCTGACTTCGCTCGATACGACGAGCCTGGGAATCTCGTTTGTGGAAGTTGCGGACCCGTATCAGTCGGTTGAACGATCACTGAAATACGCGCTTCTTTTCCTTGGCATGGTCTTTCTCTCCTACTTCGTCTTTGAAGCAACGACTCGAAAGAGTGTGCACCCGGCGCAATATGTGCTGGTTGGCATCGCACAGCTCATCTTCTACCTGCTTCTGCTCTCGTTCGCGGAACGTATCGGCTTCAACTACGGATTCCTGATTGCGGGCGGCGCAACGGTGGGGCTGTTGTCCATCAATGCCGCATGGATCTTCGAAAGCCGGATGCAGGGGGTGCGAGCCTTCGCGATCTTCTCGTTGTTGTACACGATGATCTATCTGCTGCTTACGCTGGAGGACAATGCGCTCCTGGTCGGCTCGGTCGCCAGCTTCCTCGTCGTAGCCGCTGCAATGTACTTCACGCGGACGATTGACTGGTCTGGATCGGTATCCGGTACATCGAGCCCCGTAGCGGCCAATCAGGAAGGCATGCGATGACACATAGGGGACTGCATGTAGCCATCATTATGGATGGCAACGGCCGGTGGGCGACGCGGCGCGGGTTACCCCGCGCTGCCGGCCACCGCGCCGGGGTGGCATCGATCCGCCGTATTGTCGATCGCGCTCTGGATCATGGGATTGGACGCCTTACGCTGTATGCCTTCTCGTCAGATAACTGGCGCCGGCCAACTGCGGAGGTGCAGGGTATCTTCTGGCTGTTGCGTGCGTTTCTGCGGCTCGAAACTAACCGGCTCCGCCATCGAAGTGTGCGGTTGCAGGCAATTGGCCGGAGAGACCGTTTAGCTCCGGCGGTTCGCAATGCGATCGAAAAGGCCGAGCTGTTGACGGCAGCAGGAGAGCGCCTCGACCTCTGTGTCGCGATCGATTACTCCTCCAGGGAGACGATCGCGCGAGCTGCGGCAGGGATGGCTTTGTCTGCGGGCGAAACCTTGTGCCAGCCGATACTGTTGCAGCGMTTCATGGGCAACAACAGCGACGTGGATCTGCTGATTCGTACCGGAGGCGAAAAGCGCCTCTCCGATTTTCTGCTGTGGGAGTCTGCCTATGCGGAGCTGTACTTTACCGACTGCATGTGGCCTGACTTCGACGAGGTCGAATTTGATGCTGCTCTGGAGGAGTTCTATGGCAGGGAGCGCCGCTTTGGCGGCCTGTCTGCGCCGGCGCCGGAGGCAGCACTATCGACGGTTTAGATCTCTGCCCTTAGTCTGGACAGGAGTTTATGACGCACGCTGACGCTCTTCGCCGCATCCGATTCTGGATCGTTCTCTTCATCATTGGATTGGTTCTCAGCGGAGTGACTGCCTTCCCACTGAAGACCGAGCTGGACTGGCTAGCTGCTGGCCTGCATCATTCGTGGATGCAACCAGCTGCGACATCCGCGCATTTGTTGCCCTGGATCGAGCGTGTGCAGCAGGCATTGACGGTCACAAGTGTCAGCTATCCGTTCCTGGCCTACGGTACGGACTGGTTGGCATTCGCGCACCTCGTCATCGCCATTGCCTTTGTCGGTCCGTACGTCGATCCCGTCCGCAACAAATGGGTCGTCACCTTCGGCCTGATCGCCTGCGTGGCAGTGATTCCTCTCGCGCTGATCGCCGGACAGGTGCGAGATATTCCTTTTGGCTGGAGGATGATCGACTGCAGCTTCGGCGTCGTTGGGGCAATCCCACTCCTGCGCTGCAAACAACTCATCGAAGTTATTGAGCGTCCGCAGTAGTGTCTCCCGCCCGACGACGATCGCGGTACTATCGATCAGTGCGGAGGGGGACGGTCGCGAAATTCTCCTGGAGGCCGTTACACTTCTTCTTTCAACCTCCATCATGGCTCGCGAAATCACTGCCTTTCAGTTCGGACCTTTTGTCCTGGACCTCAAACGACATGAATTGATGCGAGGGGCAGCCCGTGTTCATCTCTCTGTCTCGCAGATGAAGCTGCTGGAGCTCTTCGTGGAGCGTGCCGGAGAGCTGGTTACGAGAAATGACATTGCGGTGGTCCTTTGGGAGGAGCCGGAGGCGGTCGATGTAGCCAACGGCATCAACACAGCGTTGAACCGGCTCCGTGCGCAGCTCGGTGACGACCGTACATCGCCGATGTATATCGAGACCGTCATCGGCCTGGGTTATCGATTCATTGCCAAAGTTGAATCGATTCAAGCTGTGCGGGAGACCTCTACGGCCGCAGAGGCAGAGAATGGGCCTGAGCTCGCCATTGCGGTATCGGCGACGATCCTGGAACCTCATCAGGAGCAGGTTTTGCCGACCGTACTGAGCGTTCCGCGCCGGTGGTCTTCTCTGCGGATTGTTCTCCTGATCATTGCCGGCGCCATTCTCGCGGGGACTTGTCTCGTTCTCTGGAAACATCAGAGAATCGCGGCTCGTGTGTCGTCCACATCGGTCGTCATGCCCGTCATGGATGGTCCCCTAAGGCCTGTGACTTTTAATGATGACGACAATGCGGTAACCACCGAAGCGGTGTCGCCGAGTGGAAAGATGATGGCTTACAGCGATCTCTCCGGCGTCTCTGTTCGCTGGCTGGCTTCCGGCGCGGAGCGGCTCCTGCTCGCGTCCACGACATTTCATGGAACCCGGATTGCGTGGGCCCCGGACGAGCAGAGCCTTCTATTGAGCGGCAGCCGGCTGGACACCCGAACCTCAGAGGTCTGGTCGATTTCACTGCAGCGGGTTGCTCCTCAAAAACTTGTTGACGATGCCGATCTCGCGGTGATCAGCCCGGATGGCCGCCGCGTCGCATTCGTCAGAGATCGGAAGGAGATATGGATCGCCGCAGCCGATGGACAGGCCGCACGAAAGCTGGTGTCAGTCGATGAACATGAGAGCATTCCATTCGTCTTCTGGCTTCCGGGTGGCCGGGGTGTCGCGTACGAGCGCTATAGTCTCAACCGGGTCTCGCCGTCTGCTTCAACTCAGGAGGAAGATCAGTGGACCTATGAAGTCGTGGACGCCGATACCGGCCGGCAACTCGCCAAAGAAGAGGATGTCCGCTTCGAGTCTGCTTATATGCTGCGGGACGGCAGGCTTTTCTTTCCCATCAATGAACGTATCGGCGCGCCGCGGCGAACGAGACTCATGATTGCTGCCACGGACCCGCAGACGGGGAGGTTTCTGACTGCGCCGCAGAAGGTCTTTACCCTGGACGGTGACTTCGCGACATGTCTCACCGCATCCTTGAGCGGAATGGAGATGGGTGTGGTCTTGCAGAGCCACAAGTCCGATGTCTTTGTCGGGGATCTGAACCTCGCGGGCTCCACGCTGCAAAACGTTATCCGGATTACCCATCATTCCGCGAACAACTATCCGCACGCATGGCTGCCGGACGGCAGCGCGGTCTTGATGGAGAGCAATATGATCGGGCGGGATGCGATCTACCAACAGCGGCTTGCCCGACAGACGCCTGAACTGCTGGCGCAGGTGCCGGGCCGGGCGGTGATGGAGGAAGTCACGCCGGATGGAAAGTGGATTCTCTTTGTCGAGTTCTCCGGAGCGCCGGCGAAGGCGATCGCAATCTACAGAGTTCCGTTGCGAGGAGGTAAACCGGAAGAGGTGTTGACGACCGGTCCGCTAGGCGAGTTCCATTGCCCGTTACACAACGGAGGCTGTATCCTGCGCGAGCACGTCGGCAACCAGCTAATCTATTTCGCGCTCGATCCCATCGCAGGCATGGGGAAGGAACTCGGAAGAACGGCGTGGGAGCGCGATCTGCTGGGAGACTGGTCCGTCTCTCCTGACGGAACCACCATCGCCGCCGCGAATCACGATGTCGTTCATCCCGGTGTTCGGTTCATCACCTTTTCATCATCTGGACCGCGCATTCGGGAGTTACCGATCGAGGGCTTCGGCACCATCCTTGGGTCTGTCTGGGCCGCCGATGGGAAAGGCGTCTTTGTAGAGGCCAAGAACGAGTCTGCCTATGACCTGCTATTCGCAGACATGTCGGGTCATATCAAGGTCTTGCGGGAAGCTATCCATCCTATCTGGGCTTCCCCTTCGCGAGACGGCAAAAAGATCGCTTTTCCATCCCTAATCATTAACAACAATGTCTGGCTCGGAAGCGTCGCCCATATGTAGGGAACGCCGTAGCGAGAGATTGCAAGGCTGCCTTAGATAGGGATGCATCATGCTGGCGGCGGCTAAGTGACACAGCAGTAAGGGGTTCCGCCGTTAGGTGGATTTTAGATCGATTTTAGGCCAATTCCATGGCCTTCCATAGCTCTCTCGCCTAGGGTGATCGAAAAACAAGAGCAGTATCCCCTTCTGTGCCTCTTCCCACTCCTGTGTGCATGTAGTCGATGGTTCACCCCCATACGCTTTTTTGCCATTTCAAGAAAGTGCGCTTCTTGCGCTGGAGTTCTTTATGAAGCCTTGCCGTTTCCACCGTTCCATCCTGCTGTCAATCGCATTCCTATCCTCTGCCGGAGCCATTGTTTCTGTTGATGCTCATGGTCAAGGTATCCACTATCCCATCAACCAGCCCTTACGTCATAGCTCCGGAGCCGAGATCGATTCCGTGGATCTAGAGGGCGCGGATAAGGACAACTCGGCCGTGCAGGCATCGCTTGATAACGTCCTGCGTAATCTCGGCCGCGGCTATAACAGCTTCACCAAACGTTTCACTGGAGACTGCGTTACCGGTACCATTGTCGGTCCCAAGCCGACGTCGTTTGCACCCAGTTACAGTATTCAGGTCATTCGTTCCTACGAACAGTTCGCCTCTGAGATGTCCGTCGAGGCCAGCCTCTCCTCTGACTTCGCCAGCTTCAGCGGGAAGGTTCATAGCAAGTTCACGCAATCTGGTTCCTCAAATGCGACCAGGGAGTTTCTCCTGGTGCGGGAGAGAATTGTGGCCGCGCCTGACATTAATGTCCATGGGGCCAAGCTTGCTGTGGCCGCGCCAGTTGCCGGGAATGCGGCCTCGCAGCGCGCCTTTTATCTTCGTTGTGGCGATCAGTTCGTCTCACAGATGCAGATGGGCGGAGAGTTCATTGCCATGCTCTCGTTCAGCAAGAGCGAATCGGAGTTAAAGAGCGAACTCGAAGTTGACGCCAGCGCCAGCGGATGGGGCGTGAGTGCGTCGGCCGAGTTCAATTCCAAGATGAGCTCACTCAAGCAGGAGAGCTCCCTACAGATCGATGCCACGCAGATCGGAGGCAAGGTAAGCTCCCTGCCCGAATTCGACCTGGACTCTCTGATTAAGTACACGCGTGAGTTCCCCGGCCAGATTACCGCGGAGACGGTTGCGCCCATCGGTGTTGGCGCACCTGAGCCATATACCAATCTTGGTATAGACACGATCGACCTAGCCAGCGCACATGAGAACTTCGATACGGTCACCGCTTCTTCGATGCGCGCGGCCGCACGGATCGGGCAGGCGAAAGATCTAAAACTTCTGCTTGCCCGATACACGGTTCCTGCAGCGCGGTCCAATGGCGACATTATCGACCGCACCGACACGCAAATGCGATCGGCTCAGGATGATCTGGCTAAAATGAACGCCGCTCTCAAAAACTGTGCCACGTACTTCTGGCAGGACGCCGACTGCAAGTTTGATCCCCGTTTCCTCGACTACAAGCCTGCAATCCCAGGCCCGATCCGCGTCGCGAAGATCGACACAACTCATCCTAATTCGCCGACGAATCTCGATATTCCTCAGAACATGACACTGGAGCTTCGCGGCCAGTACTGCTGGAGAGGTGACGATAACTGCGACGCCGACGGCAGGTGGTCCGGAGATCAAATCGGCTATGTCCGTGTTCAATCGTCTACTGTGAATACTCCCTATCGAGGGTTGATGCCTGTTGCGAAGGGGCGTGTGCTCGTCCAGGCGATGGATACCGAGTACGGAGATAACAAGGGCGATCTCTACGTCATCGTCTACTAGCAGCAACTCAGCAGTGACAACAGGCAGAAAGCATGATGACTCCGGCACCGGAGTCATCATGCACACGAACGCGTGTATCCCAAGCACGGAATGGAGACTCTCGATGTGCGATCACTTACAGGATGTTGGTAATGACCTTACGCTGCTCGACAAGAAGTCGCGGCGCGAATTTATACGGCTTTCCACTGCAGCTGGACTTGGTGTGGCTGCCGGTCCGGCATTCTTTCCGCGGAGAGGATATGGAGAGCCGGTCGGCTCTTCATTCCGCACAACCCGCGGAATCGTYAGCGATACCGCTGATTCCGACCCAGGCAAAGAGGCGGACGTCATGATGACGGCCGTGACTCTGGGTCTTGCGGCCTCTTACATCGCGGAGACCGGCAAAGGGATGCGATTCGATGCGGAGCCGAAGGCCGATAACTCGGATCTCAATGCGCTCAATGCGACAGTGACAAAGATGGATAGGGCCATCAAGGCCTATTTCCTTAAGAAAGGAAAGATCGCTTCTCAAACCGTAGCAGGGGAAGCCCCGCGCTATGACAAAGGCGCGGTCATCATGGGTGTTTACAAGATGGCGGGCCAGACCGCTCCGAACCAGGTGTTTGCGCCGGTGCTYTCTGACCAAGGAAAGAGGCTCTGGCAGCGCATCTACGCAAAAAAGGTGGACTACCTGTATGTCGGCCGCGGCGCCTATACGGGGTTTGTCGATAATCCAGCGGGTGATCCCATCGGTCCACTTTCGACCGTTCGCACCAGCGTCCAGACGGCATCGTATGGCGTACCGCCAACGGTGGCGCCGATGTCACGCTGGAAGCCTCCGATGACAGTAAAAGACCGCGGAGGAAAAGATACGATGAATCCGTTGTGGCAAAGCCGCCTTATCACGACGGGTAAATATGTCCCATGGGGCATGATCATGCCAAAGGGAAGTACCGCGGCTGCCGACTGGTCCAATTTTTCAGTTGCTATGCAGGTGGCAGGCATGAGGTTTGTCCCCTCGGTGGTCAACTCCGACGATATTGCGATGTATACGCACGGGATGATCCAGGCGATCTACAAGGCCTATAACCTCGGACCGAAATGTGAGCCATACGAGATAGCAACGGGTGATGAAACAACGAAGATGGCCTCCTGTCTGACGTGCACGTTGTTTATGTATGCGAATGGCTATCCGCCAAACTCGATTCACCTTGGACGAGGGGAATCGTGGGCTCCGCTGTATGCAGCGTACAGTCCCGATATGAGCAAGCCTGCGCGTGGGGAGGATGCAACGGTACGAGACCTGAATCATCAGTGGTATCGGAAGTGTACCGAGTGGATGACGCTTGGTCTGGAGATTCTTGAAGATTCCCAGATCGTTCCCGAATACAAGAAGAGCCGGGATGCGGTAAAAGTCTTTCTCGCTGCCAATCGCAATAACCCGACGGTTGGAGGGGGTCTCGTGCTGGATGCGGTGACGATCCACGAAAGTGAAACTGTCCGCATCGGGCGCACCTTGAAGCAGACCACTTGAGGATTCCCGAAGGTGGCCGGTTTCAAAGTGACGGCCAACACCGCTGGCGCAACGATGAACCTGTTCAACAGCAGTGCCTTCGGCAATACCGTAGCCGGAATACAGGTAACGGGTACGGGGTCGGTAACAGCGACTGCTCGGATTAGCGGTGTTTCTGCGGCCTCGAATGGCGTAGCGATCTCCACGTCAGGACCGTCGGCTGTGGTGAGCTTCCAGAACAATCCGATCGTTGGAGCTGGTGTCCCGACAGGAACTATCTCACTCCAGTAGCTGTTTTCGTGGCCGCGCGTCTTGCTGCTCTCAGATGAGAGAGGGGTCAGGCGCGCGGCTTTTTGCGCGATTCAGCGAAGGGTGTGTCCCGGGCGCAATATCCGTATTAATAC
>NZ_JBFRCY010000090.1:0-11065 GCF_052113305.1 Terriglobus sp. YAF25 | reverse complement strand
GATGGACTGCAGCCCCTGCAACGCCTCACGTGCACCTGAGATCTGCGTGAAGGCGACACGCACCGTCTGTCCGCTCAGTGGCCGCCAGTCAATCGCTGCTTCTGCTCCGGTCAGTCGTACACCTKTCAGGTTCGCTGCACGCCACTTCTCAGAGGCATTGGCGCGTACATAGTCGATCGCATTGGTCTGTCGCGAATGGAAGCCTGTCACCGAAGCCGAGAACCTGTGCCCCTGATACCAGTCCAGCCCTCCATCGAAGCTCCAGGCCGACTCCGGCTTCAGCGCCGCATTTCCCACCGTTGTTGGATCGTTGTAGTACAAGTCTGTGTATGTTGGCAGCCGGTATCCACGGCCGACGGATGCTCTTGCCTTCAGATTCTGCCCCATCCAGAGACTTCCGGCGACCGATGGCACCAGCACGGCGTTGCCGCCGCTGAAGACTTCCTCACGCAATCCCACGGAGAGGGTTCCCTTCCCTCGTCCACGGACTTCCAGATCCAGATAACCTGCACCGCGATTGCGTCCATGACGCCCGAGGTTGGTGCTGTCGATCTGGTCGGTATTTGTTTCCAGCCCGTAGAAGACCTTCGCAGGCTTCCACGGCAAGGCGTCTTGACGACGCACAACACCCTGCCAACTTGTATCGATGTGTTGGTTCTTGTAGCCCAGCGGATTGCTCCGGGTCAGGAGAAAGATATCCGTGTGACGCCGGAATGCCACCGCTGCCTGAGTCTTTGGATCGATCTGCTGGCTCAGACCGGCAAACCATCCCTTCGTCCGCTCCCATGAGGTGTAGTTTCCGTAGAACCCGTTGGCGCCGAAGGCGCGATCGCTGCCTGCCAGCAGCACATCGGAGYCACCCAGCGGCGAGTGAAAGCGTGTCTCTGAACTCGCCTCCTCGGAGCGATAGTCACGGTCCGGCATAAACCCGGACGAAAAGTCGCGACCGGCTGCAAAAACCTGGCTCAGGGCCCCTTTGCCCCACGAGGCAAGCGCCGATTGTTCCTGGCCTCCGAAGCTCCCTCCACCTGCCTGCAGCCGTAACCGCAGTCCATCCTGCGCCGGTGCGGTAACAAAATTCACGACACCGCTGACAGCATCGGAGCCATAGAGCGTCGATCCCGCACCATGCAGTACATGTGCTGTTGCGAGGGCTGCCATGGGCACGGGAAGGTCCAGGTTGAAGTGCGAGGTTTCGGCATCGTTGATGCGCATACCGTTCAACAGCACCAACGTCTGCTCGTAGGAGCTTCCACGGATCGATAGATCCGCCTGCACTCCCGCGCCTCCGCGCTGCTGGATGTCCACCGCAGGGTCGCCGCGCAGCACATCATTGTTGTCGCTCAGTGCCAGACGCCGGTCTTCGATCCCCAGCACCCGGGTCGACCTTGCCGAGTCTTCTTCGGCCAGGGCATCCGGAGCACCCACCACAACAACGGTCGTTCTTACTTCGGGCGTATCCTGTGACTTCTGCGCCCAGGTCCATCCACTCACGCCGATCAGGCACGCAAGCAATACCAGAGTTTTCATGCACTTCTAGAATCTCATCTTCGGATCGCATCTTCCGGACTTGCGGAGTAGCAGATCGGCTCCTACCCTAGGAACACTATGTCTTCTGCAACCGTTCTTGCTCCCGTTGCCGCCAAAACCTTCGAAGAAAAGCTCGACGCCCTTGCACTGGTCACTGTCCGTGTCGGCCTTAACCTTCGCGCCGGACAGGAACTGGTCATCACCGCTCCCATGGAAGCTCTCCCCTTTGTTCGCCGCATTACGGAACACGCTTACAAAGCCGGAGCCACACTGGTGACCACTCTCTTCAATGATGATGAGCTCACACTGGCGCGGTACCAGTACGCCCCCGATGAAAGTTTCGATAAAACGGCGGTCTGGCTCTCTGAAGGCATTACCAATGCCTACCGTTCCGGTGCTGCTCGCCTCGGCATTACGGGCGCGAATCCCTCACTGCTTGCCGGACAGGACCCAGGCAAGGTCTCCCGCGCCAACGTCGCCGCCAGCAAAGCCGCCAAGCCGGCGATGGAGATCATCACCCGTCACGAGATCAACTGGACCATCGTCGCCTGCGCAACCCCGGCCTGGGCAAAGCTCGTCTTCCCAGACCTTTCAGAGGAAGAAGCCGTAGCGAAGCTATGGGATGCAATCTTCGCGGCCTCGCGTAGCGATCAGCCTGATCCAGTCGCGGCCTGGGAGGCGCACGGTGGCCGCCTGAAGGAACGTGTGGATTTCCTGAACAACAAACGCTACTACGCGCTTCGGTTCCACTCGAACGACGGCCTCACCGATGTGACTGTCGGCCTGGCGGATAACCATCTGTGGGCAGGCGGCGGGACAACCGCCGGCAACGGCGTCTACTGCCAGCCCAATATCCCGACGGAAGAGTGCTTCACGACGCCGCATAAAGATCGTGTGAACGGCCGCGTGAGGGCCTCAAAACCGCTCTCCCATCAGGGAACGTTGATCGAGAATATCTCGGTTCACTTTGAAAACGGCCGCATCGTCGACGCCTCCGCCTCCGCAGGAGAAGAAGCTCTGAAGAAGCTGATCTCCACCGATGAGGGCGCGGCACGGCTTGGTGAGGTAGCGCTGGTTCCGCATCATTCCCCGATTGCAGAGAGTGGCCTGCTGTTCTGGAACACTCTCTTCGACGAGAACGCGGCCAGCCACATTGCACTGGGACAGGCTTACTCCACCTGCCTCATCGGTGGAGAGAAGATGAGCGAAGAGGAGCTGACAAAACTCGGCGCCAACAGCTCACTCATCCACGTGGACTGGATGATCGGCAACGCCAATATGAATGTCGACGGCGTATATGCCGATGGTTCCAGTGAGCCACTGATGCGCAACGGAAACTGGGCTTAGGATCAGTCCACGCGGTGTCCATGCCCTTTGGGGCATGGACACCGCGTTCGTGTGACACCGCTCAGCGATCGGCGTCCACTAAAATCCAGCGAACCTTCGCGACGCGCCGTCGTCCTTCCTGACAAGCACCCGTCCGCAACGGTAAACTAGCATTTGTTATGGACCTACAAGGCTGCGGGACAGCGCTGATTACGCCCTTCCGACCAGACAACACACTCGACGAACCTGCGATTAGCTCTCTGGTTCACTGGCAGATCGACTCCGGCATCAGTTTTCTGGTCGCCGCCGGCTCTACTGGAGAAGCTTCCACGCTCACCGAGTACGAGACGGTCCGCCTGATCGAGACGGTTGTTGGCTCCGCGGCAGGACGGGTACCCGTGCTGGCGGGATGTACCCACAACAATACGGCTGAAGCTGTTGCTCGGGTTGAAAAGCTTTCCCGCATTCCCGGCCTCTCCGGCATTCTGACGGCAAATCCTTACTACAACAAGCCTTCCCAGGAAGGCCAGTATCTTCACTTCAAGGCAATTGCCGATGCCTCAACCCTGCCCGTGATGCTCTATAACATTCCGGGCCGGACGGCAGCGAACCTTGAGCCGGCTACGGTACTTCGCCTGGCCGAGCACAGCAACATCCTCGGCATCAAGGAAAGCTCCGGTAATATTGCCCAGATCTCCGAGATTATTGCTACAGCTCCTCGCAACTTCCGTGTCTTTGCCGGTGATGATGGCATTGCCCTGCCGGCGATTGCTCAGGGTGCATCGGGACTCATCTCTGTTGGTTCCAACGTCATTCCGCACCATATGGCGCAGATGATCGATGCCGCACTGAACAACGACTGGTCGACAGCTCGCCGCATTCAGAGGCACTACAGCAAATTCCTCAACGCGCTTTACTGGGAACCGAATCCCTCACCGACAAAGGCGATTCTGACCCTGATGGGCAAAATTCACGGTGGCCTACGTCTGCCCATGACGGAGGTCTCACCTGTCACCCGCAGGAAACTCGATATTCTCATCGGGGAGCTTGGCCTATTGGTCGATGCCTTACCGACGGGAGAGGATCTGCGCGTTTTTTAAACCTGTAATGAACGACTTGCAGGGCATGGGTCTTTCATGTCCTGCAAATGGGAAAACTTCCACAGCTCAATCAGCGTCAGAGTATCGGGTCCCGTACACAGGGGACCGGCCGGGCAATTTACAGCCGATTCACTTTACGCACGTTTTACCTGAGTACGAGAAGTTGCTGTCATGAATTCGCAGTTCCCTCATTGCACCATCCTGCTCGTCGACGATGACTCTGATATCCGGTCGCTCTACAAAGCGTTCCTGCGACATGCGGGTTACGCAGTGTTGAGTTGCCATGATGCACATCGTGCGGCGGAAGTCTTTGCCAGCCGGCCGGACGTCGATCTTTTGCTGACCGACATTAACATGCCAGAGAGTTCAGGCGTGGAACTGGCCCAGACACTCACGGCCGCAAAGCCTGAGATGCCGGTCATCCTCATCAGCGGCGAAGATTTGGGCCAGAGCCGGACCGCGGAGATTATTTCCCGATCCTGGCGTTTCGTACAAAAACCTGTCAGCCTGCCTTATCTGCTGGATCTCATCCATACACTGCTGACTCCATCGAGTCGGCGTGGATACAAGCCGGGGTTACCCATTCCGGCCTAGAGCATTTGCTCTAGGGCTAACGCAATATCCCGATTGTGTGAAGCCAGGTCGTGACCAGCGAAGGCCACTTCACAATCGGCAGCCCGTTTGCACGTAATCCGTAACCGTGCCCGCCTTCGGCATATACGTGTAGCTCGGCTTTGACCTTGGCCTCCTTCAGGGCCTGGAAGTACACGAGCACGTTCTCTTCGTGCACTGGGTCGTCTTCCGCCTGTAGCAGAAAGGTGGGCGGTGTCTCCGAAGTCGGCTTAACACCTTCGTCGACCTGTTTCAGACTCGCATCGGTCAGGTACGCCGGATAGATCAGAACCGTAAAGTCGGGCCTGGCGCTCACAGACGCCTCGTCGGCAGGCTCACCGGCACGCTTGAAGTCAGCATGATTACTAAGCACCGCGGCAAGATGACCACCCGCCGAAAAGCCCAAGACACCTACCTGCGAGGGATTAATGCCCCACTCAGCCGCATGCATCCTTGTAAGGCGAACCGCCTTCTGTGCATCCTCCAGGTCGATCGTACTGGCGGGGTAATGCTCTTTCAGAGGGACGCGATATTTCACGAGAACACATGCGGCACCCTCCGCGTTAAGCCACTGGCAGACCTCGGTTCCTTCAAGATCCTGAGCAAGGATGCGGTAACCTCCTCCAGGAAAAACAACGATTGCTGCACCCGTGCGCTTTTCTTTTGGCGGCTGGTAGAGAGCCAACGTTGGCTGTTCGATATTGCTCAATTTCGAGACGGAATGGCCGCCAACCAGCTTGTCCGTTGGCTTCATGGTCTCCACTTCTGCTCCTGGAGCCCAGGGTTCGGGTGTTCCGTGGGGCCACAGCGGCAGAGTCACAACCTGCGCCGGTGCGGACAATGCGACGAAAAGAAGAGAAGAGGAGAGAACCAGGAAGGATCGCACGAACGCATTTTACGCTGTGAATGGAATTCGCCTGTGGGACAGCCATCACCTACACTGAAGACATACCGCCTTTCAAGGAGATAGCTTTTGAGCACTACCCTCGAGCAGAYCATTGAACATCACTTCGCCTCCGGAGCCGCAGCGATCGGTAATCCCGACGCTGAAAAGGCTTTCCTGGAGCTCCGCGGTCAGCTCGAAGCCGGTACGCTGCGCTCAGCCTCTCCCGATGCCGCCTCGTCCATCGGCTGGACAGTCAATGCATGGGTCAAACGCGGCATCCTGTTGGGTTTCCGTATCGGCCAGCTCGAAGATCAGTCCTGCGGCCGCCTGAGTTTTATCGATAAGGCCACCTATCCGGCACGCACCTTTACCCCCGAACAGGGCGTCCGGGTCGTACCCGGTGGTTCGTCGGTACGCAGCGGGGCCTATCTCGCCAAGGGCGTGGTGATGATGCCTCCCGCCTATGTGAACGTTGGCGCGTATGTGGATGAAGGCACGATGGTGGATTCGCACGCGCTGGTAGGCTCCTGCGCACAGGTCGGCAAGCGTGTCCACCTCTCAGCGGCGTGCCAGATCGGAGGCGTACTGGAACCCGTGAATGCTTCGCCTGTGATTATCGAAGATGACGTTCTGGTAGGTGGCAATACGGGTGTCTATGAGGGAACGATCGTCCGTTCAAAGGCGGTACTGGCCGCCGGTACCGTGTTGACGCGCGGAACGCCGGTCTATGACACGGTGCATGGAACGGTTCTGAAGGCGACGGCGGACCAACCGCTCATTATCCCGTCAGGCGCGGTTGTGGTCCCCGGCGCGCGCGCTGTCACTAAGGGAAAAGGAACAGAGTGGGGCCTTTCTGTCTACACCCCGGTCATTGTGAAGTACCGCGACGAGAAGACTGATCTCTCGACGGCACTGGAAGACTTGCTGCGTTAGAGCATTTTTCTGTAGGCGTAATGTAGGGTTTCCGCATCTATGGGCGTTTTCCGCAATGAAAACGCCGCTGCACTCACCTCCCGGGATACCCGGCAACAGGAAAAATGCTCTAGCATGAAGATTTGATGAGTCTCGACAAGCTGCAAATCATTCCGCTCGGCGGCCTTGGCGAATTTGGCATGAACTGCTGTGCCATTCGCTATGGCGACCACATTCTCGTTATCGATGCCGGACTTATGTTTCCGGACGAGGAACTCCTAGGTGTCGACATTGTCGTGCCCGATATCGGGTACCTGGTCGAGAACCGTGAGAAGGTCAAAGCCATTCTGCTCACACATGGTCACGAAGACCACATTGGCGGCCTTCCGTGGATTTTGACCGAACTGCGGGACGTCCCCGTCTACGGCACCGAGTTCACCCTCGCCTATGTCGAAGGCAAGCTGGAAGAGCACAAGCTGCTGGACGACACTGAGATGCTGGAAATGATTCCAGGCGAACAGTTTCAGGTCGGACCGTTCCGGATTCAGCCAATCCGGGTAACGCACTCCCTTGTGGACTGCGTTTCCCTGGCGATCCATACTCCGGTCGGGACAATCCTGCATACAGGAGACTTCAAAGTCGACCTGTCTTCGCCGGACGGCCATCCCTTCGACCTGCAGGCATTTGCCGAGCTGGGGCGGAACGGTGGTGTGCTCGCCCTCCTGCAGGATTCGACCAACGTCGACCGGCCCGGACACACCCCGAGCGAATTGGCGGTACGGCCACGGCTGGACGAAATCTTCGGACGGACGAAGAAGAGGCTCTTCTTCTCCTGCTTCTCCTCCTCGATCCACCGGCTGAAGCTGGCCTTCGAGCTGGCGGATAAACATGACCGCAAGGTCGCCGTCGTCGGACGGTCGCTGGACAACTCAACCGAGATTGCCACCGACCTTGGATATATCGATATACCGCCCGGCCTTTTGATCAATGGCGGTCAGATTAGAGACTATCCACCGGAGAAGGTCTGCGTCCTGATCTCCGGCACCCAGGGCGAGCCGATGTCGGCCCTTTCCCGTGCCGCGGTGGATAACCACAAGCACGCGCGGATTGAGCCCGGCGATACCGTTCTGCTCTCAAGCCGCATCATTCCCGGCAACGAAAAAGGGATCTTCCGCATGATCGATCACCTGGTCCGCCGGGATGCCAACGTGATCTTCGACGATGGCACCCAGGGAATCATCCATGTGAGCGGGCATGGCAGCCAGGAAGAGCTTCGCCTCATGATCAACCTGGTGAAGCCGAAGTACTTCATCCCTGTGCACGGTGACTATCGGCATCTGAAGCGCCACGCAGAGCTTGCCGCGTCGACCGGGATTCCGAAGCAGACCTTTCTGCTGGAAGACGGAGACGTCCTGGAGCTGACGCGCGACTCGGCCACCCGGAAGGACAAAGTACAGGCGGGCAGGATCCTCATCGACGACGGATCGACGGCAGATGTAGTGGACGATCTGGTGATCCGCGATCGCCGGCACCTTTCGGAGGCGGGTCTGCTGCTGCCGATCCTCGCCATCAACAAGCTGACCGGCCTGGTGGAAGGCGCGCCGGAGATCATTGCGCGCGGCTTTGCAGTGCCTGATCCGGCCATCCTGACCGAGGCGCGGCAGGTGATTGCGCGTACGCTGGATGCCTCCTCAAACGAGGAAAAAGGCGACTACGGCGTGATCAAGGAGAAGATCCGGACGGACCTGAAGCGCTACATCCAGAAGAATACGAGCCGGCGGCCACTGATCATGCCGGTAATTCTCGAGATTTAGAGATTCCAGAATGGTGCTCGCAGGGTAGCCAGCTAGGTTCCCCGGCTGCCGATTTCAGGCCCGGAAGCCGACCCGAAACGAGGACAATGAAAGGTACTTCCGCGCGCAAAGCGCGCGGAAGCGGTCCCCATTTGTTTCGAGGTGTCGATGAAGCCACTCCGTTTTGTTACAACGCCGACGCGTAATCGCCGCCTGAACGAGCTGATTGGCTTGGCTGTTCTGGTGGGGGGTGGGCTGCTGGCGCTGGCGCTGGTCAGTTATACGCCGACCGATCCCTCCTGGAACACCGTGGGGGGCTACGCCACGGGGCGTCCGGCACATAACTGGACTGGCATTGTCGGCGCCTTTATCAGCGACGCCACATTGCAGCTTCTCGGCATCGCGGCCTTCGCGGTTCCGCTCTCGCTCATGCGACTGGGTTACTGCTGGATGCGGTCGCGGCCTGCGGGGTCGCCTGTCGCCAAATTCGCAGGCCTGGCAATCTGGATCTTCTTCGGTCCGGCGATGTTCGCTCGGAAGAAGGCGCAGCCGCAGCCTCTGGGCGAGCGGGACAACGCCGATCCGGTCGAGACGGAAGCGTTACCGGCACCCTCTGTCTGGGCGAAAGTGCCGCGCACCATGGTCGATGCCCCAGCCGAGAGCGGAGACCCCGCGTTACCCGCAGCTTATGCCGCCGCGGCCGAGGAACGCCTTCACCAGGCGACTATCGAGGAGCCCACTCCTGAGTGGGCTCACCATCCGGYCCAGGCCGAGCCGGAGGCGCCGCGTAAGATCGTCAACTTCCCCGCCCCGGTTACTCCGGCCGCGCAGCAGCCCGAGACCGAGGAAAAAGGGATCTCTTTTGGCAAGCGTGCCGACGAGAAGCTGAAGACCGTTACCCTGACCGCCAAGAGCGTACATGGCTACAAGCTGCCGCCGTCGAGCCTGCTGCACCGCAGCGAGGAGCCGAGCATTGTGCGAGAAGAGGCTCTTCGCGAAGAGGCCCGCACGCTGGTCGAGAAGTGTGCTGAGTTCGATGTCCACGGTCAGGTCACCCAGATCAATCCCGGCCCAGTGGTGACGACCTTCGAGTTCCGCCCGGAAGCCGGCGTAAAGTATTCGCGCGTTACGGGCCTTGCCGATGACCTCTGTCTGGCGATGGCGGCCGAGAGCATCCTGATCGAACGCATGGCCGGCAAAAGCACAGTCGGCATCCAGGTGCCGAATAGCGAGCGCGAGACGATCTGGCTGCGCGATGTTGTCGAGAGCGAGCACTTCGCCAATACAAAGTCGCGGCTGGCGATTGCCATGGGCAAGGACATCAATGGCCGTATCGTCACGGCCGACCTGGCCTCCATGCCTCACGTCCTGATTGCCGGATCCACCGGTTCAGGTAAGTCAGTGGCGATCAACGCCATGATCATGAGCGTGCTCTTCAAGGCGACACCGGAACAGGTGCGCATGATCCTGGTCGATCCGAAGCGTGTGGAACTGGGAATGTACGAGGGCATTCCTCATCTCTTCACGCCGATCATCACCGAACCCAAGCTGGCCGCGAATGCACTTCGTAATGCGGTCCGCGAGATGGAACGCCGTTTGAAGCTGCTCGCCTCCAGGCATGTTCGCAATATCGACCAGTACAACAAGTTGTTTGAGAACGGCACGCCGTCAATGTTTGAAGACGATGAAGAGCAGCAGCCGCTGCCGTACATCATGATCATCATCGACGAGCTCGCTGACCTGATGATGCTGGATAAGGCCAACGTCGAAGAGGCGATTACCCGGCTGGCGCAGATGGCGCGCGCTGTTGGTATTCACCTGGTGCTGGCGACGCAACGTCCTTCGGTCGACGTAATCACCGGCCTGATCAAGGCAAACGTGCCTACGCGTATGAGCTTCCGTCTGGCTACCAAGGTGGACTCGCGTACGATCATCGATTCCAACGGCGCTGAGAGCCTGCTGGGAAGGGGCGACATGCTCTTTCTGCCACCGGGAACCTCGCGTCTGCAGCGGGTGCACGCTCCATTCGTGACCGAGAAGGAGATCGCCGCCGTTACCGACTTCTGGAAACAACAGGG
Organism: Terriglobus sp. YAF25; assembly: GCF_052113305.1. Lineage (NCBI taxonomy): Bacteria > Pseudomonadati > Acidobacteriota > Terriglobia > Terriglobales > Acidobacteriaceae > Terriglobus > Terriglobus sp. YAF25. The sequence continues at coordinate 828 of NZ_JBFRCY010000090.1, read as the reverse complement.
TGAAGCCGAGTACGTCCAGGGCTTCCTGGAAGGTCCGAAGGACGACAAAGGCCGCGACCTCGATGCGATGGATGGCGACGATACGAACGATGAGCTCTTCGACGATGCCGTAAAACTGATCTTCGAGTTCGGTAAGGCATCGACGAGTCTGTTGCAGCGTCGTCTGCGTATCGGATACGGCCGAGCAGCGCATTTGATCGACATGATGGAGCGGGATGGTTTGGTAGGACCTGCTGAAGGATCCAAGCCACGGGAGATTCTCAAGAGCGCTGACTGGCTGCGTGAGTCAGATCCGGCAATGCGTTAATGCGTGACTTCCGWCTGAGGTAGTTTTTTCTTTCAGATAGATAGGGAACGGCGAGCCGTTCCCTATCTATTTTTTGGGGCAAACCTCTCCGGATCAGAGGCATCCCACGGTGATACATGGCGCCGGTGAAATTATTTGCCGGCGGAGATGCAGAAGTGGCTGGCAGGGGAGTAGGATTTTCGCGATTTCTCCTGCTTGTCGCCGGCGGTGGAGAATCGCACAGCAGCCGGCGGACCCTGCACCGGCCACAACGTCTCTAAACACACGGAGGATACCCATGGCAATGAGCGATGCTGAAAAACAGAGCCGCATGAACGACACATTGCGCGAAGTCATCCAAACTCTGATCGACGGACAGGAGGGCTTCCAGACGCTTGGTGAACACCTGAAGGATGACATGCTACGGCGTTACTTTCTGGCGGAAAGTCTTAAGCGGGCGCGCTTCCGGGCTGACCTCGAAAACGAATTGCATCGTGCCGGCTTCCACGATGTGAAAGAGAGTGGAACGATTGCAGGTACGA
>NZ_JBFRCY010000089.1:0-9154 GCF_052113305.1 Terriglobus sp. YAF25 | reverse complement strand
GGCGATATCCGCTTCAGAGTGCAGCGTGGCGAGGGTGATTTGAGCCTGGGCCAGTCGGGACTTTGTCAGCTCCATCCGATTGTCCTGACCGGCATCCATACGCGAACGCACAATCTCCACAAGATGCACTGCAAATCCCTGTTCCTGTTTCAATGCCTCAAGCCGCTGCAGGTCGTGATCTAGCACGACGCATGTGCGGGCAGCATCTTCCGCTACGGCCTGGCGCGCATCTGCTAATGCAAGATTGGCCGCCTCCAACCCCATTCGCGCTGCGTCGATGTACTTTTTCTGGGCGAGATCAAAGACCAGCGATTGCAGGTTGAAGTTATAGAGTGTCGGTTGACCGACAGGGAAGCCGTAGGAATAACCCAGCCCTGAACCGGCGTTCAACACCGGAATGAAGACCACGCGCGATTCCGAAAGAACAGCCGTTGCCTTGGCTGCATCCGCTTCGGCCATCTTAACCCGCGGGCTATTGCGAAGCGCCAGGTCGATCGCAGAGGCGAACGAGAGCTGTGCTTCAAGCTTCGCTGATGCAAGCAGCGTGCATGCGAATAGCAGAGGCAGGGGATAGAGAAGAAAACGGACGGCCTTCATAGGACACTCTTCTGAAATCCTGTCGATACTTACCACTTAGAGCATCTTCCCTGTTGCCGGGTATCCCGAAAGGAGTGCGGCGGCGTTTTCATTGCGGAAAACGCCCATGGATGCGCAAGCCCTACTCTTCACCTGCAGGGAGATGCTCCATGGTACAGATTCGTCATCGCGAAAGTTTGACTCTAAAAGAGTTCACCTCACCACTTCCCGCGTGAAAGAATACCCACAGGCGAAGCAGATCTGAGATCTTTTCAGCACCTGCCATATCCCCCAAGGAGATTTCTCTGTGGCTCAGCATGCCTGCAAACACTTTGCGCATCTGCATCCGGTAACGCCTTCCGCAAAAGGCTGTGAAGAGTGCCTGAAGATGGGCAGCTCCTGGGTGCACCTGAGAATGTGCCTGATCTGCGGGCATGTGGGCTGCTGCGATTCTTCCCCGAACAAGCATGCCACCAAGCACTTTCACGACACCAAGCATCCCATCATGCGCTCGGTCGAACCCGGCGAGAGTTGGGCATGGTGCTTTGTGGATGAGGTTGTCGAAGAGCTGCCACAGTAGAGCAGGTTCCCTGTGGGTCTGGCGTGGGGCTTTCGCATCCATGGGCGTTTTCCGCAATGAAAACGCCGCTGCACGCCCTTTCCGGGATACCCAGCAACAGGGAAAGTGCTCTAACTGCGGCGTATCGGCATCAGTCCAGATCGAAGTCCCGCAGCGGCTTCTCCGTCAGTGGAGTCTCTTTGGCCTTCTTCACGGCCTCGGCGAACTTCTTGGCGAGAAGATCTTCCTTGTTCTTCTCTGCTTCCACTGACTGGCGGAAGAGCGAGTCCCGGCGGTCGTCCTGTTCTTTCAAGGCGGCTGAGGCCTGGGACAGGCTCTCAAAGGTGCGTTTCTTCGGCGCAGAGGTATGGCTGATGATCTGCTGCGTGACGGGATCGATCTTCAGGATCGCACCACAGTCTGGACACAACACTTCAAACCCTTGCTCGACCTTCGACTTCGCCATGGAGAGGATTGCAGTACGGGATGGCTCAGGCCGTCCCGTAACTTCCTGGCACTCGCGACCTAACGGCGCGAGCCAGCCAACTCGGCCAGAGCTTCGATCAGCAGTGGATGATCGTTCAACGACTCCGGACGTGACAGTGCGATGCCGATCTCTTTCGCGAACTGCTGGAAGTTGATGTCGATGTCGTAGAGCACCTCGACGTGATCGCAGACAAAGCCAATGGGGTGCAGCACGACCTCGCCGTAGCCCATGTCTTTCAAGGCGCGGAGGGAATCTTCCACCGTGGGTCCGAGCCATGGGCCTCCGCTGACACCCTGCGATTGGAAAGCGAAGTACCAGTCTTCGGTGCCGGTCTTTTCTGCAACCAGAGCAGCGGTGTTCTTCGCTTCATCGGAATAGGGATCCGGATTTTCACCCTGTACCGTTCGGCATGGGACGGAGTGCGCTGTAAACAGGACTGCCCGCTTGCTGTTAGCGTCGATCGATACCTGAGGAACACGCGTATGCAGCAGGCGATCGGCGAAGGCATCAATCAGCTTCGGGCGGTTGTGCCAGCCTTCGACGAAATCGATCTGGATCGCGGGATTCTCGCCCAAAGCCTTCATCAGGTCGCGTTTGTAGAGACCGATGGAGGTACGCGAGTTCTGTGGGGCCAGGCAGAGGACGCGTGCCGAAGTGACGCCGTCCATCTTCATCTGTTCGATCACAGGAGCGATCAGCGGCTTCCAGTTGCGCATGGCAAAGTAAACTGGCTCGCTGATCTTTGTGCGCAGCAGCTCTGCCTGTTTCATGGTCCAGCGGGTGAGGTGCGGCGGTTCAGGGCCGGGTTCTTCGCGAAGGCCGATCTCGGCGTAGCGGTGCTGCAGCTCTTCGACGACGTGGTCGGGAACACCGCGACCAGAGGTAACGAGGTCGAGGTAGGCTTTCATCTCGCCGAGAGTGTCCGGCGTGCCGTGAGCGAGCAGAAGAATCGCGTGCATCGCTTTTTATTTTAGTGCGCCCGCGCCCTAGAGCTGGAACTGCTTGACCCACTCGGCGACAGCGATGACGTTTTCGACTGGTGTACCGGGGACGATGCCGTGTCCGAGGTTGAAGATGTGGCCGGGTTGGCCGGCATTGCGGCGAAGAATCTCTTCGGTGCGCTGCTTGAGAATATCCTGCGGCGCAAACAGCGTGATGGGATCGAGGTTTCCCTGCAAAGCAACGTTGTTGCCTAAGAGCGTACGGGCTTCGTCAACGGGAATGCGCCAGTCGAGACCGAGGACATCAGCTCCGGTCTGTTTCATGTGTGGCAGCAGCGTGGCCGAGTCGACGCCGAAGTAGATAACGGGAACGCCCATGGCCTGGACTGCCTGTACCAGGCGCGTTGTGGACGGGAGTACGTACTCGCAATAGTCGGAGACGGAGAGTGCTCCTGCCCAGGAGTCGAAGATCTGGATGACATCCGCGCCGGCTTCCACCTGCTGCTTCGCATAGGGCATCAGGATAGTGACGAGCTTGTCCATCAGCAGGTCCCATGCGCCGCGATCGCTGTACATCAGCTTCTTGGCCTCGATGTAGTTGCGCGAGCCGCCGCCTTCGATCATGTAGCTGGCCAGCGTAAAGGGAGCGCCGATAAAGCCGATGATGCCGAGCTCATCGCCATCCGGACGCGGAGCGGCGAAGTGGGCGCAGACCTTCTCGATCGCGCGGGCGACATATTGGAGATCTTCGGCGCGGTCGGTGCGCAGGGCTGCGATCTGCTCGGCGGAGCGAATGGGCGTGTGTACGACCGGGCCCTCGCCGTTGACGAACTCGAAGTCCAGGCCCATCGGGGTGAGCGGCAGAAGCAGGTCCGCGAAGATGATGGCGGCATCGACACCCAGGCGCTCGGCCGCGGTGATGGTGACCTCTGCGGCAATCTCGGGCGTGCGGCAGATCTCAAGCAACGAGTGATGCTTGCGTACGGCCATGTACTCCGGCATATAGCGGCCGGCCTGGCGAAGGAACCAGACGGGTGTGCGATCAACGGACTGACGGAGGCAGGCTCTTACAAAACGGCTGGACATGCAGCTTTGATTCTACGTGGAAGGTAGTTGAATGGTTGAATCGTTGAATAGGCCGACAATCTGTCGCATGGTTCAGACCTCGGCCAGGATGGCCCCGGCGAGCCACGAGAAACGCATCGCGTTCGACTCTAGCGAAGCGGGACGAGAATGAGGACACCGTCACGTTGCATAACCGGTGTGTAGTGCTTGCGAATGATCTCAAGCATCTCCGGAGTGAACCGATTGGCATCGGTATCGGCTTTGGTGAGATCGATCGATTTGTTCAGTTGCACGGCGGCGAATTGCCGGCTTTCGAGCTGCCTGTAGAGCGGTGACGGATCGAGTTTGCTCAGCTGAATGAAGCGTGTCGCATTGAACGGGTCGTAGAGATAGGGCTTGCCCGCTTCGGCGCAGAGCAGCAGCGATTCACAGATGGCAGGGCCAGGTGTTTGCTGCAACAGAGTGAGCGATTCGCGATATGTCTGTTGTTGCTGTCGAAGATGCCTAAGATCCCGAATCGGAAGACTGGTTTCGTTGGTAATGAAGAGCGGCAGCAGTGGCCAGAGAGCGATGGCCATCGGGAGATAGGTCAATGGCGGCGCAGCCTCGCGCACTTCATCGAGGAAGATGCCAATCAACAACACCATGGCCAGCACCGTGTCGAAGAGGGAATTGGTAGCGACACCGACTCCGCCGGCAAAGAAGAGATTCAACGCCAGTGCACATGTGAACCAGATTCCGGTGATGCGGAGTGCAGGGTATCGGCGCGAACGCCATGCCGTTATACCGGCGAGGACGACGAGAGGAATCAGCGGACCAAGGGTGCCGATGCCGTTGTCAAAGGCATGATGCAGGGAGTATCCGCGGCCCGCGAGCAGGTTAGTGAGAAATGCCGAGCCTGCGAAGTGCTGGTTGATCCACAGCGAAAACACAGTAGCTGGTATTGCCGTGCCGAGGAAGAGAGTTAATCCACGCCAGCGGCGCGCCAGCAGAAGATCCAGCGTGACCGCCAGAGGAATGTCGATGAGATTGTGCTTGATGTTTCCGGCTAAGACAAAGAGCAACGCCATGAAGACAATCGCCGCTGGACGTTCGCGAAAGCGCAGATAGAGATAGAGTGCCGCGAGAAAGAAAGGTGTGGCAAAGAGCTGCGGGTCGTATTGTCCGATATAGCTGGGGGCGGAGGCGCAGACAACGCTGATGGTGAGCAGCGCGGTGAAGGCGGCGGCATAGCGCGATCCCGCGAGATGCCTCACCATAGCGCCCAGAAGAAGCGCGGAGCAGACCAGGCCGACGATGGACAAGGCACGGCCTGTATAGAGCAGATCGCCGGTCAGGTGCGAGAGCCACGCAGAGATATAAAACGACAGCGCGGGATAGTTAACCGTGTGCCATCCGAAGCGCTCAGCATAGAGCGGCTGATGTAGCAGGACGGTACGGGCGTTATAGAGATTCCAGCCCTCGTTGTATCCCACTTCAAGCTGCATACCGGAACGCATCACCGGAACAAACGCGGTGTAAGCGGCAACCAGAACTGCTGCGAGAAGCTGCTTGTGAGAACGCTGCATCCTTACGGAGTGTAGCTGGAGAGGCTTACCGCGCGGCGCGTTTGTGGTGTCTCCCAGGTAAATATCTGGGTCAYAGCGTAGTTCCACACAGAACCGATAGCGATGCCGGCGAGTGCAGCTAACGCCCATGGTGTTTGCGAGAGGTGGAGGCGGTTGGCGTAGGAGACAGAGAAGATTGCGCCCAGACCGCAGAGCATAAGGAAGCGCAGGTAGCCGGTCCAGGCGCGGTGTCCGCGCAGGCGGCTCTGCTGCAGCGCGTTATTGACTGCGAAGTTGGTGCTCATCGCGGCGATGGCGGCAACTGCCTGTGAGGTGAGAAAGCTCGCGTGCAGACCGAGATACATAGCTGATAGAAGGGCAAAGTGAACCAGCAGGCCGCTGGCGCCGGTGAGCGCGAAGAGCGTTAAGCGCGGGCAGAGATGTCCGCCGGTGAGTTTGTTCACAATGAGGAATAGATACTCGATGGCGACGTGGAACGAGAGCTTGGACTGGCCATGCATGCGCGTGCGGAAGCGATAGCCAATTTCGCCGATGCGCGGCTTGCAATCGCTGGAGGCCAGCAGATCAAGCAGTATCTTGAAGCCGCCGGTCTGTAAACGGGGAGCGGCGGAGCGGAAGAAGTCGTCCCGCACCAGGAAGAAACCGCTCATCGGATCGGAGACCTCACATTGGCAGACGGAGCGCGAAAGCTGTGCGCTTAGCTGGCTGACGCGGACACGGACGCGTGCGAAGTTTCCCATGCTGCCGCCGTGGGCGTTACGTGTTCCGACGACCAGGTCAAGATGCTCGCGCTGCATCTTCTCGATCATGCGGGGGAGGGCAGATTCATCGTGCTGCATGTCCGCGTCCATTACCGCAAGCATTGGTGCGGTGGATGCCATCATGCCTTCGATCACGGCCGAGGAGAGACCGCGACGGCCGATGCGATGGATAAGGCGGATACGGCTGTCCTGACGAGCAAGTTGGCGAACCACATCCGCAGTGCCGTCCGGCGAGTTGTCGTCCACGACGATGATCTCGTGCGGCATGTTGCCCAGGACTGTCTGCGTGCGGCGGATCGCTTCGACGATATTGGCGCGCTCGTTGTAAGTCGGCAGAATCACCGCAAGTTCAACGGCGTTTGATGTTTGTTGCAAATCGAGTTGGACAGCAAAATCGCTCATGCTTCAGGTCCTGGCAGGATTCGCGCTTTAGAATGCGTGACCCGCTGTACCTGTTTTTGTTGCGAAGCAAACGGAATTGATTACATTCCATGCCTCATTTGTCGTTGGGAGCGCGCTCTATATCCCACCCAGTTACCGCGGCAGATTTATTCCATTCTTCAATCATCAAATTCTTCAATTCCCTGGAGCATTTTCCCTGTGGAAGTAGAGTAGGGCTTTCGTATCTATGGGCGTTTTCCGCAATGAAAACGCCGCTGCACACCTCTTCCGGGATACCCAGCAACAGGGAAAAATGCTCTAGTGCATCTGGAACCGGATGGCCGTTCCAATCTCCGTGGACTGCGGCTTGCCGTTGACCATGCCAGGACGGAAGCGGTACTGAAGCACCGCAGCGACAGCGGCTTCGTCCAGGCCGAGACCAGCGGGCTGGGCGACCTGCGGTTTGCTGACCGAGCCGTCGGCATTGACGGTGAAGCGGACGATGACGACGGCGGCATATTTCAGCCTCCGGGCGGCGGGCGTGAAGTCGGGGTTGGCGCCGGAGAGCAGGGTCGGTTGAGTGCTGCTGCCGGAGGCTGTCTGGTTCTGATCTTGTCCGGAGAAGGTGCCCAGGGAGACATAGTGCTTCAGGTCGGGGCCGCGCAGGCGAGAGGCTTCCGGCAGGGGAGGCTCGTTCTGGCCGAAGAACTGCGTGGCCGCTGTCTGCCAGTAGACGGGCAGGCGGGGAGCGAGGTCGTTGACGCTGTCGGCGAAGATGGCGTCGAGGGCGGCGGTGTAGTCGCCGGACGATGGCGGACTGATGTGGAACTGAAGGGGTTCGGCTGCTGCGTGATCGTTCGGTGTGTCAGCCAGGGTAATGGGCACCCAGCGGACGGCTCCGCGGGCTTTGGCGTCGATCTCCAACCCCATGCGGTGCGCTTCGATCTGGAGACCGTTTTTGAGCAGCTTGATGCGATCTACCTTGACTCCGGCGAGGGCGAAGGGGAGCTCCGGGTAGTCGTTCAGCGGGCGACCGTCGGCGGTGAACCAGAGGTTCGCGCCCTGCCAGCAGCCGCGCAGCAGGAACTGCCGGCCGGCGAGGCGCTTTGTGAGGGCGGCCTCGGTGGACTGGCCCAGGGCGGAGGAGACCGACAGGGAGAACCAGGCAAGCAGAGCGAGGGAGAGGGAGAAAAAGCGCCGCATGGGGGCAAGGGTACCGGATAGCGATGGGCGGAACAATGCTTCCGGGTGGAGGCTTCCGGTATGGAGGGTTTTGGAGGGGATTTTTTCAGGCTTGTGCATTTCCCTGTAGGTGTTGAGTAGGGTCTCTGCAGCTATGGGCATTTTCCGCAATGAAAACACCCTGCACCGGCTATTCCGTAACAGGGAAATTGCTCTAGACTGAAGTTGGCTCTGTGAGGAGTACCTCCGTTGACTCCTCCCTGAAAGTGAGCTACTGTTAAATCTCGCGCAGTTCTGCGCCTTTTTGAGGCGAGAACTCCGCCGTGGATCCACCTGGGGCAGCCTGGGGTGAATGGGCAGAAAGAGCCGTTTGATCGGCGATGAGGCCCGACTCCTGGTAGCGTCCGCTTGACGGACAAGGACCCCGAAAGCACCCACTGCATTGAGCGCAAGTCCACCTGGCAGGTCCGGGCGCATTTTTCTTGCCCCGTTTTGGCCGTGTGGAAGCGAAATTTTAGTCGTTTTCGTAGGATTTTGGTTTCAGGAGAAGCAGCAATGTCGACGTTTGTGCCCGGCGCAAAGGACATCAATCGCAAGTGGTTCGTGGTGGACGCGACCGACAAGACCCTTGGACGTCTTGCCAGCAGCGCGGCGAACATTCTTACCGGCAAGAACAGCCCGAAGTACACCCCGTACATCGATACGGGTGATCACGTCATCGTGATCAACGCGGAGAAGATTAAGCTGACCGGTCTGAAGAGCCAGCAGAAGATCTATCGCCGCTACACTGGGTTCCCCGGCGGTCTGCGTGAGGAAGCGTTCGACAAGCTGTTGGCGCGCAAGCCCGAGGCGATCGTCGAAGAGGCGATCAAGGGCATGCTGCCCAAGTCGAAGCTGGGCCGTCAGATGGCGACCAAGCTGAAGGTTTACCGCGGAGATAAGCATCCGCATCTGGCCCAGCAGCCTGAGGCTGTTGAGCTGACTGCATAACGGTAGAGGATTCGAGAGGATTATGGCGGATTTGGTTCAGTACTATGGCACGGGTCGCCGCAAGTCGGCGATCGCGCGTGTGTTTTTGCGCCCGGGATCGGGCGAGTTCACGGTCAACGGCAAGCCCCGTGAGGTCTACTTTGTGACCGAGCAGCAGCGTGCTTCGGCGAAGCGTACCTTGCAGACCGCTCAGGTCGAGGGTCAGTTCGACGTGGTGACGACGGTTGCCGGCGGCGGCGTTGCCGCTCAGGCCGATGCCGTGAAGATGGGCATTGCCCGCGCCCTGCTCGAGGTGAATCCCGAGCTGCGTAAGACCCTGAAGGCCGACGGCCTGCTGACCCGTGACGCCCGCGCCAAGGAGCGTAAGAAGTACGGTCAGAAGGGCGCCCGCAAGCGCTTCCAGTTCAGCAAGCGCTAGTCGCTGGCTTCTGGTTTTGGTTCGACCCGGCGGCGGCTTCGGCTGCCGCCGGCAAGTAGTTAAATTTCCCACGAACGGGATCAATCGGCCGCTCTGTTGTACCGGCTCGATGACCTGATGAAGGAGCCTCAATGGCAACGATTACGATGAAGGAGCTGCTCGAAGCAGGTGTACACTTCGGGCACCAGACCAAGCGTTGGAACCCGAAGATGAAGGAGTACATCTT
>NZ_JBFRCY010000088.1:0-9194 GCF_052113305.1 Terriglobus sp. YAF25 | reverse complement strand
CTCCCAGGTATCTCGGGAGGGTCTTGGATATCAGCGCTCGCAGAATGGCGGACAGAGCGTGCCGTTGCCGGGCGGACAGATGAGCGACTACCACCGCTTCGGATCGTCACTCAACTCTCCTGCTAAGGAAGAGACCTTCTTCGACGGCATCGACGTCTCGCTGACTGGCATTGCCGATCTCGCAGGGCCGAAGCCCCCGTCATCTCTGAAGCCAGGATTAGAGGAGGTCGCATCGCAGATCGAACAGGCGATGAAGAGCTTCTCCGTACAGAAGCCTGCGGCGGTGGCCTCTTCGCTGGCGAAGGGCAAGCTTAAGGTTGAGTCTCTGATCGCCGAGACTGAGAAGAGCGATCTCTCCGCAGAGGCGAAGTACAACGTCCTGCATGAGCTGCGGGTGAAGCAGCATCAGTTCAATGATGCTCTGGTGGCCGCTCTGCAGTTGAAGCTGAATGCCGATGTCATTCCTGCAGGGCAGGAGGACGGCATGATGGCCGCAATGCGAGGCGCAGCCTCCACCTTCCAGATGGCAACACCCGGCCTTGCATTCCCCGTAAAGGTTCATCTCTACCAGCCCACGATCCCATCGTTGACGGTGAAGAGCGTGAAGCTGGTGGGCACATCCCGCAAAGACTGGAGCATCTCAAGTCCCGCCCCTCCCGCAGCGTTGACTTCTGAAAAAGCAGCAGACCTGACCTTCAAAGTTAAGGTCCCTGATGACGAGCCGTACACGCGGCCATACTTTACCCGTGCCGGGCTTCAGAATGCGGTGTATGAGGTCGCGTCCAGTGCGTCCAGGAATACACCGCTCGCTCCTTACCCATTACAAGCTGTGGCCCAGGTGGAATACGAAGGTGCAAACGTAGAGCTAGCAAGCGTGGTGCAGGTCGTCAGCAAAGTGAACGGCCCAGGTACGTTGCGATATCCCATGCCGGTTGGTCCCGCACTCTCGGTAGCGATGTCGCCATCGGCCGGAGTCGTGCCTCTCGGCAGTAAGTCGATCAACGTGAGCGTCCGCGTGCATAACAACGTGAAGCCCGCGGCCTCGCCATCCGTGAGTCTGTCGCTTCCAGAAGGATGGACGGCTACTCCGAAATCCATTCCGGTAAAGTTCTCGCAGGAAGGCGAGGAGCAGACCGTGGCCTTCACCGTGACTCCCAAGGTTGCTGAAGGAAAGGAATACACGGTCACTGCGGTCGCAGAACTTGATGGCAAGTCCTATTCGGAAGGCTATGTGACGATCGGTTACACCGGGCTGCGGCCATACTTCCTTTACTCGCAAGCGAAGTATGTCACCACGGGAACTGATGTGAAGATGGCTCCGGATGTCCCGGTTGCCTATGTCGAAGGTAGCGGCGACGATGTTCCGGCCGCGCTAGAGCAGATCGGTGTGCACGTCTCGTATCTCTCGGCGCAGGACCTGGCAAATGCCGAACTGCAGAAGTACAGCGCAATCGTGCTCGGTGTTCGAGCGTATGCCGTGCGCCCCGATCTCATCGCCAATAATGCGCGTCTGTTGCAGTACGTGGAGAAGGGAGGCACCGTTATCGTGCAATACAATACGCCTGAGTTCGACCACAACTTTGGACCCTATCCTTATGTGATGAGCAATGACCCGGAAGAGGTGACAGACGAGAAGTCAGTCGTGAAGATCCTCGATCCGAAGAATCCTGTCTTCAACTGGCCAAATAAGATCACGGAGAAGGACTTCGACGGCTGGATCGAAGAGCGCGGATCGAAGTTTCTGCAGGCGTGGGATCCGAAGTACACCGCACTGCTGGAGACACATGATGCCGGCCAGCCGGAGCAGAAGGGCGGCCTGGTGTATGCGCGCTATGGCAAGGGCGTCTACATCTACAACGCATATGCTTTTTATCGTCAACTCCCGCTGGGAGTTCCAGGGGCCTTTCGTTTGTTTGCCAATATGCTGAGCCTGCCGAAGAATCCGGAGATCAAGTAGTCGGGATTATCTCCATGGCGAACGCAGGACAACAACTCGGGCATCTGGATCGCGGAATCGGTCTGTGGGGGGCGCTGTCGGCCAATGTGCTGAACATGGTCGGCGTAGGCCCCTTTCTGACAATTCCCCTGGCGCTGGCAGCGATGGGCGGCCCGCAGGCGATGCTAGGCTGGATCCTGGGAGCCCTGCTGGCGCTATGCGATGGCATGGTATGGGCCGAGCTAGGCTCCAGGATTCCCAGCTCCGGCGGTTCCTATCACTACCTGCTGACGGCCTTCGGTCCAAAGACGCTCGGACGCTTGATGGCCTTTCTCTTCCTTTGGCAATCGCTGCTGGTGGGGCCTATCTCCATCGCCTCCGGCGCAGTAGGCTTCGCGGACTACGCCAGCGTCTTTCATCCCATGTCGGCTACCCAGTTGAAGCTGATCGCGATGGTCTTGTGCCTGGTCAACATGGCCGTGCTCTATCGCTCGATCCGCTCCATCGGAGTTCTTTCGGTTGTTGTTACCGTGATTGTGCTGGCGACCTGTTGTTGGATCATCCTGAGCGGCATTACACACTTCCATCCAGCTACCGCCTTCGACTTTCCTCCCCACGCTTTCCATCTCTCCCATACATTCTGGCTAGGACTCGGCTCTGCGACTCTGATCGCAACCTACGATTACGGCGGCTATAACAATGTCTGCCTGTTGGGCGGAGAGGTCAGAAATCCAACCAAAAATATTCCGCGCGTTGTGCTGCTCTCGATTGTGCTGGTTGCGGTCATGTACCTGGCGATGAATATCTCGATCCTGGGTACGTTGCCCTGGCGTGAGGCGCAGCATTCGAAGGTGATCGTCTCCGACTTTATGTGGGCGGTGTATGGAGCATGGGCCGCCAAGGCCGTTTCCATCCTGATCCTGATCGCAAGCTGGGGATCGGCCTTTGCCATTCTGCTTGGGTATTCGCGCATTCCCTATGCGGCCGCGACCAATGGAGAGTTTCCCGCGGTCTTCGCCAGGGTGCACCCGAAGGATCACTTTCCAACCGTCTCGCTGATCTACATGGGCATTGCTTCCATGGCGATGTGTTTCTTCTCGCTGGCTGATCTGATTGCAGGGTTGATCGTGATTCAGACTATGCTGCAGTTTCTTGGACAGTGCATCGCGGTCATGCTGCTGCGGCGGCAGTCACCACCTGCACCCGGCAGATTCCGCATGCCGCTCTATCCGTTGCCCGCCTTGGTCGCATTGGCGGGATGGCTCTACATCGTTGGCACCAGCCAACTAAAACACGTCATCGTAGGCGCGAGCCTGATCGTCGCCGGTGTGGTGGTCTTCTTATTTCAGGCAAACCGGGCGCAGGAGTGGCCATTTCAGCAGGCATGAAATACGACGTCACAGTCATCGGTGAGATTTATCTGGACCACGTCTTCAGCGGGTTTGTGGACTGGCCCGTTCCTGGGTCTGAGGTCTTTACCGACGAGTACACCTGGGAACTTGGTGGCGGGGCCATCACGACGGCCTGTGCGCTCTCACTGCTGGGAGCAAAGGTGCGTCTCGCAGGCGTTGTAGGAGAAGGAGACTATAAGGCCATCGCTGATCGCCTGGAAGAGTTTGGCGTCTCGGCTGACAACCTGATCGTTGAAAAAGGACGCAGCGGTGTAACCGTCAGTATCTCCACCGCCCATGACCGCACATTCTTTACCTATCGCGGTGTGAATGACCGTCTCGCAACGTATCTGGAGCAGCATCCTGAGGTGGCGGAGGAAGCTGCGCACGCCAGGCACGTCCATCTCGCGCTTCCGTTAGAGGTGGGAGCAGGCGCCAGAATCGTGAAGGCGCTGAAAGGCCMTGGAGCTACCGTCTCCATCGACGTCGGACATCATGTGGAGTGGTTGCGGAACCAGGAGAACTGGACGTTGATGCGCATGATTGACTACGTCATGCCTAACGAGAAAGAGTCAATGATGCTTGCCGGCAGTCCTGAGGCATATCTGCGGCTCTGTCGTCAGCACGGTGTAGAGCATGCACTGGTGAAGCTTGGGCCTGCGGGTGCGATGATGCTGTCGAACGGCAAGGAGTACTGGGCTGCCCCTCCTTTGGTGGATCTGGTCGACACAACCGGCGCCGGCGATGCCTTCGATGCCGGCTTTATCCACGCGCTGCTGGAAGGCCTCTCGCCACAGCAGTGCCTGCAGCACGGCTGCGTCTGCGGAGCTCTTTCGACTCGCGCCGCCGGCGCTCTGCGCGCGCTTCCTACCCGTAATGAGGTAGAGGCCGCCCTTGAGGAGTTCTATGCCACGTAAGATTGCGTTTCTCGGCGGTGGCGGTGTCCGTACGCCGCTGGTTGTCTTCGGTATCAATGAGTCAGCCCAAACGCTCGATGCCGAAGAGCTGATGTTGTACGACGTCGACCAGCACCGCGCAGAAATGATCGCTCGGCTGGGGCGAGAGGTCGTGCGGCGCGAGTCCGGCACGCTGAAGATCTCGGTCGCAAAGTCTCCTGAAGAAGCTGTCGATGGTGCAAGTTTCGTGCTGAACAGCGTTCGTGTTGGAGGCATTGGGACGCGTGCTCATGATGAGCGTGCGGCGATGCAGTGTGGCTATCCCGGCCAGGAGACAACCGGTCCCGGTGGTGTGGCCATGGGACAGCGCACGATTCCGGTTGCGATCGAACAAGCAAAGCTGGTGGAACGGCTTGCGCCCTCCGCATGGATCATCAACTTCACCAATCCAGCCGGACTTATTACCCAGGCGATTGCACATCACAGCGGAGCAAAGGTAATCGGCATCTGTGATACTCCGACGGAATTGCTGCACCGCATCCAGACAGCATTGCAGGCTCCGGCGAAGGATGTCGTTTGTGAATATGTCGGTCTGAACCATCTGGGATGGGTGCGCCGTGTCACGCTACGCGGCGAAGACGTGACCTCGCGCATCCTGCAGGACGATGCAATCCTCTCGCAGCTTTACTCCGCGCCGCTCTTCGATCATGAGCTGATCCGGGCAATCGGCCTGATTCCGACCGAATATCTTTTCTTCTATTACTCCCGTCGCCGTGCGCTTGAGAATCAGCGCAAACAGGGCGCAACGCGTGGAGAGCAGATTGCAGCGATGAACGAGTCTCTGATGCAGCGGTTGATCGAGCTGCTGACGGCCGGTGAGGATGCCGCTGCACTGCAAGCCTATGTGGACTACCTGAATCTGCGTTCCGGTTCTTATATGAAGCTGGAAGGGGAAGGGAAGTCGGCATTCGACGATGCTGCGCCGCAGGAGGATCCCTTCCGTGCAGCGAGCGGCTACCATCGCATCGCGTTGCAGGTGATGAATGCGCTGAGCAGTGAGAGACCAGAGAGCGTGATCGTCAATCTCCGCAACGGCAATACGATTCCGGAGATTGCGCCGGGAGACATCATCGAAGCCGCGACACAGATTAGCCGGACCCAGCTTGCTCCCATTTCGGTGGGCCCGCTGCCAGAGGCGGTACGGGGCCTGGTGTTGGCGGTAAAAGCGTATGAGCGCGCAGCGATTGCGGCGGCTGTCAGTGGCTCGGAGCGAGATCTTCGCAAGGCGATGCTGCTCTATCCAAGCATCGGCGAATGGGAGCCTTCAGAGGAACTATTAAAAACAATGAGGTGGAGTAGTAAGGCTTAGCAATAGAGCATTTCTCCTGTAGGTGTAGTGTAGGGATTCGTTATCTATGGGCGTTTTCCATAATGAAAACGCCGCTGCACTCCACTTCCGGGCTACCCAGCAACAGGAGAAATGCTCTAGCCCATGCGCTGGGTGCCCCATGTCCCGCGGGGACATGGGCCTTCGAGCAAAGCTCGAACGGTTTTTTGGTGGGGCCTGGAATCGCAATGATGGAACCAGCAATAAAGCAGGGGCCTTCGCTCCGTCACCCCAGCGAACAAGTTCGCCGGGGACCCGGTCGCTCAGGATGACAGCAAAAAAGCAATCGCGCGGTCTATTTTGTTCCAGACACAGCGACTCCAACCAGCGAGTCCGCACAGCCATAGTAAAGAAACCAGCTGTTCTTGAAGTACACCAGCCCTTCTGCGAAGGTCGTTCCAGTGACGTATTGCCCCGTCTTCTCAAACGGCAATTCCGGCTTGAGGAAAGGCTCCGTGGTTCTCTCCAGCAGTTTTGAGGGTTCCATCGCAGAGAACAACGCTTGTCCAACTGAGTACGCGCCAGGATCAAGGCCAGGCGCTCCATCACTGGCTCCATTCTTTCCGTTATAGAGAACCACGATCCCTCGTTCCGTCAGCACTGGCGGAGGACCAACTTCAGGAAATGCGCTGTCGAAGAGTTTGGCCCGCTGTTTAAGCACCGTCACCGGAGTGCCGTCGGCATTCTCCACTGGGGTCCAGTGGACCAGATCAGGAGAGGTCGCCAGGTGTACCTCCACCTCACCCCAGTACATCCAGTATTTGCCATGGATCTTTGTAGCGATCAGGCGACCGTTGCTAAGCCGCGTAACGATCCCGCCAGACTTATAGCTGTGATAGGCGCCTGAATCTTTCCCCGGGAACATGGGGCCATGCTTGGTCCAATGGACAAGATCTTTTGAGGTCGCAATGCCGATGCCGGTGCTCTTGCGGTTCCACTGGGTATAGGTCAGCACGTAGACGCCGTCCTCGCCTTCGACTAACCGCGGGTCCTCCGTGCCTCCAGGCCACTCGCGATCTTTCTGAGCATCGTCTGCCGGATAGAAAACCGGTCCAGGCTCGCGGGTGAAGTGAACACCATCGTCACTGGAGGCCAACCCCAGGCGCGAGGTATGCATGCCGATCTTCATCTCGCCGGAGTCATCCTCCGCGCGATACAGCACGTAGACCTTGCCGTTGCGCACTACTGCTGCAGGGTTGAAGGCGCTGGTCGACTCCCAGTGAACGGTCTGCCGGCTGAGAGGATCGGTGAAAGAAGATGCCGGTCTGGGAGAGAGGATCGGAGCGGAGACTGGCCGCGTGAATGGCCCGATGGTCCAGTTCTGAGCAGAGTTCTTTTGCGCAAAACTTATGGCTGGCAGCAGAGCTGCCAGCCATAAGAGGCGACGTATCGTCGATGTCGTATACCGCAAAGCCATAGGGATCAACCCTGGAGCGTGTTTCATAAATCCGATTCGCTGGAATCAGGCACGTATGAAACCCGGCAACGAGCCGGATTTCAGGAATCCCGCGTTCGAAAGGCGGCATATCATGAAACACGTTCTACAAAGCTGCGAGCGAAATTACCAGTCCAGTTTCTCCGGCAGGAACTCCGCAAACAGGTCGTCGTAGTAGGGCTTCAGTTCCTTCATGTTGGGCTTGGTGTGGCCCTTCGAATAGAGGTCATACGGATTGAACTTCCGCACCCACTCCAGCATGGCCTCATCCTTCTTGTTCATCAGATGCGTGTAGGCGCCATGGCGGTGCCATGCATAGAACGAGTGGAAGCGCAGCATGTACAGCGCCTCGTCCGGAAGATACGGCTTCATCACCTCGGCGATGTAGCCGTCATGGCCGAAGGACATGTGCACGTTCTCGAGGCCGCAGTTCGGTTCATAGATACCGTACTTGGTCTGATACTTGGCCACCAGGCGATCCGGGTTGGCGGCGAAGTACTCGGGGAAGACGATCTGATCGGACCACGCGCAGCCTACCGGGAAGGTGTCGCCCACAACACCCCATTGCGGCTCGCCGTAGAGGCAGAGGCACTTGCCCAGGTCATGGATGAAGCCCACCAGAACCATCCAGCGAGGCTGGCCGTCGCGGCGCATGGCTTCAGAGGTCTGCAACAGGTGCTCAATCTGGGTGAGGTCAGTATCCGGGTCGCTGTCATCGACCAGCGTATTCAGGAACTCAGCCGCTTCCCATACGGTCTTCTTACCACGCGTCAGACCGAAGTAGTCCTTCTCCTTGCCCAGGACATAATCAACAGTCTGATACTGATGGTTCAGGCGATAGAACTCGGCCACGCCGGGCTGCGCCTCGGCGTCGTACTGACGGAACTCGGTCTCAGACTTTCCTGCCTTGTAACGGCCTTCCAGGAAGTCTTCCCACTGATCGAGATCGTGGAGGGGGGTAGCATTGGCGGGTGTGGCGGACATTGGGGCGGCTCCTTGGTATACGGATCGTACGCGATAGCCGATCCTCGCCAGAGGCCACCTGCGTAATCGATTACGTAAAACTATAGACACGCTCTGTCGGCGTTGACAATAGAGATTCAAGGAAAATTTACAATCCGTTCCGGTATCGGTTACGCCGGTTTCCAACTGCTCGCGCGGATACGGAGATGCGGCTGGATCAGGGTGCTGCGTGCGGGGGATTCCGGATCGTCCAGCAGGCGAATCACCTCTTCTCCCGCCGTCCGGCCGATCTGGTCCGTCGACTGGTCGACAGAGGTGAGCGGCACCCGTAAGTACTGGGCATAGCGGAAGTTACCGCAGCCAACGATAGCGACGTCCTCCGGTACACGGAGACCTGCCTCCAGAACCGCCTCAATGGCGCCGATGGCGGTGAGGTCGTTGTAGCAGAAGACGGCGTCTGGCCGGGGATTGAGCTTCAGTAGCTCCTGCATGGCCTTCTGGCCGGCGGTGATACCCGTCTCTTCGAAGCGCTCGTGCATCAGAACGTACTCTGGTGGCACCGTGGTGCGGTGCCGCTGCAGGGTTTCTGAGTAACCGCGCATACGCTCATGGCCGGTACTCAAGTGCGAAGCGCCGATGTGCGCAATGCACTTCCGTCCGGTCTCCAGAAGATGTTCGGTAGCAATCTCGCCAATCTTGAAATCGTCTGACCCGACATAATGGGCATCCAGGAGAGGGAAATTGCGGTCTACCAGGAGGATGGGCGTCTGCTTTTCGCCGACCTTGAAGATGTTCTGCAACTTGCGTTGGCAGGAGGAGATCAGCAGCATATCGACCCCGCGGGTGAGCAGGGCACGGATCTCGCGCTGTTCGATCTCTGGATCGTCCTCAGAGGAGGCCAGCAAAAGTGCCCGGTCATGTTCGCGAAGCACCGCACCCAGGCTCTTGGCGACCTCGCCGAAGTAGGGATGCAGCAGGTCCGGCACCACGAGGCCAACGTTAGCCGTGCGTCCGCTAATGAGGGCCCGGGCGATGAGGTTGGGCTTGTACTGCAGCTCCTCCATCCGCTTCAACACGCGCTGGCGGGTCTTCTCACCGACGTCTTTACGGTTGCGGAGCACCTTGGAAACCGTAACGGTCGAAACACCAAGGTCGCGAGCAATGTCCTTCAGGCGGACAGCCATCC
>NZ_JBFRCY010000087.1:0-9210 GCF_052113305.1 Terriglobus sp. YAF25 | reverse complement strand
GTGTAAGGAACCCCACGATGAATGGACTGGAAACGACGGGGACCATGAATCAACGGCCCCTGAACTGGATTTTGCTACAACTCCCGGAAGCCACCTATGCCGCACTGCAACGGCATTTCACGCAAGTGGAGTTACAGGTGGGTATGACACTTGCAGAACCGGAGAAGCCGACGGAGTTTGTGTATTTTCCGTTGAGCGGATTCGTCTCACTGAGCGTGCTTACTGAGTCGGGCGATTCGGTCGAGGTGGCCACGATCGGTCACGAAAGCCTGATCAATGTCGGTCCGCTGATCGATCAGCCTGTTGGGCCCCACCTGGCTACTGTCCGGGGCGAGGGTTCGGCTCTGCGCATCCGTTCCGCAATGATGCGTGAGGAGGTGCGCCGCGATCCGGCGCTGCTCCATGCTGTACACCAGGCGGCATACCTCAAGATGGTGCAGATGGGCCAGAACGTGGTCTGCAACCGCATCCACTCTGTCGAACAGCGCCTGGCGCGCTGGCTGCTGACAGCTTCTGACCGCATGCAATCGAATTCGCTTCGGCTGACGCAAGAGTATCTGTCACAGATGCTGGGTGCGCGCCGGTCGACCGTGACGATTGCGGCGGGCGATCTGCAACGAGCCGGACTGATGGAGTACACCCGCGGCAAGATCCGCATCAAGGATCGCGTTGAGCTGGAGAAGGCAGCGTGTGAGTGCTATCACACGCTCCGTACGGCGACGGAACGGTTTCGGCCGGCGGCTCTGAAGAAGGCTTAGGGCGCTCGGCAGATCCGGAAGCAGTAGACTCTTGCTGCCCCATTCTTCGCGGTTTTATCGCGAAGGGTGGGGTATCGCGCTTCGCGCGATCGTATTTCTGTAACCCTAACGTTGGTTCAGAAAGATTGGTAAAAGTGCACAGGAAAGTGAAAGACGGGCCCATGTCCCCGAGGGACATGGGGCAGCCGGTGCATGGGTTATCCCGAATCTGTCGACACTCCTAAACCAGTTCCAGGCCCCAGAGGTCGTGAAGGTGTAGAACTCCCTGCAGATGGCTGTCTTTGGTGACAACCACCAGCGAGGTAATCTTTCGTTCTTCCATCACAGCCAGGGCGGACGAGGCCAGGGCATCCGGAGCGATGGTCTGGGGCGCCGTGTTCATCACCTCTACGGCGGTGCGGGAGAGTGCCTGCGCCTGCTCCCGTTCCAGCAGGCGGCGCAGGTCGCCATCCGAGATAATGCCGAGCAGTCTGCCGTCTTCCGCCACCGTGGTGATGCCGAGCCGCTTACGGCTYATCTCATGGATGACCTCCGGCATGGGGGTGGAGGGCGCGACGATGGGAATGTTGTCGCCTGCATGCATGAGCTGCGAGACCAGCCGCAGCCGTTTGCCCAGCTTGCCGCCGGGATGAAGCTGTGCGAAATCTTCGCTGCGGAACCCGCGTTGCCGCGCCACCTCAATGGCGAGCGCATCTCCGAGTGCGAGCATCACGGTGGTGGAGGCTGTCGGTGCGAGGTTCAACGTGCAGGCCTCACGGGAAACGGAGCAGTCCAGAACAACATCGCTTGCCTGGGCGAGCGTCGACTGCGGTTCGCCGGTCATGGTGATGAGGGCATCGCCCAGCCGCTTCAGCAACTCCAGCAGGCGCAGAATCTCTTCGGTCTGACCGGAGTAGGAGAGCGCCAGCACCAGGTCTCCGCGGGTAAGCATGCCGAGGTCTCCGTGGATGGCCTCCGCGGGATGCAGGAACTGTGCCGGGGTGCCGGTGGAGTTCAGGGTTGCGGCAATCTTCTGCGCGATGAGTCCGCTCTTGCCCATGCCGGTGACCACGACGCGCTGACGATTGTTGGCACAGGCGGCCAGCCGCGTGGCGGCGTCGTGAAAGGCCTGGTGCATGGAGCCGTCCAGGCGTGAGGCTAGGCTCTCCAGCGCAGCGGCTTCAATGCGCACCAGATCGGAGGGGGTGATGCTGTTTGCGGTTTCCATCAGTCCAACCAGATGCTACACCGGCAGGCATGACTGAGAGCTCTGCCGGTACACTGGAGGGTAGGAGACTTCAATCGTGAAGCGGAATCTGGCAGTACTCGGCGTCCTTGCGTTGCTGGTGGCGGCGCTGGTGTGGGCGGGGGTGCAGAACCTGCGCGCACGCCGTCTGGCGGCAGAGAAAGCAAAGCAGGCGCCGGAGCTGGCCCTGGTGAAAGAGGGAGAGGCGCCTCCCACGCCGAGTGTGAGCGCAGACAGCTTCGTAGGAGATCTGGATCTGCGGGGTAAACCTGCGCCGGCTTTCACGCTGACCACGCTCGAGGGCAAGAAGGTCTCGCTCAGCGATTACAAGGGCAAGCCGGTGCTGGTGAACTTCTGGGCCACCTGGTGTGCGCCCTGCAAGCTGGAGATGCCCTGGTTCGAAGAGCTCCGCAAGAAGTATGCGGATCAGGGATTCACGATTCTTGGCATCTCYGAAGATGAGGATGAGCCGAAGGAAGCGATTGCCAAAGCCGCAAACAAGCTGGGTGTGACCTATCCCATCCTGCTGACCGATCACAAAGCGGATAAGGCCTATGGCGACTTCGCGATCCTGCCCATGAGCTTTTACATCGCCGGCAACGGCACCATCGTCGAGCAGTCGGCCGGGCTGGGAAGCAAGGACGACATCGAAACCAAGATCAAAAAGACCATTGCTGCAACGGGAGCCATGTAACCATGAAGCGTCTGCTGAACCTGCTGGTTGTACCTGTATTCGCTGCGGGACTCGCTTCTGCACAGATGAACGGCCCTGTGCCGAAGAGCTTCGTGACCTACGCCGCCGAGCCTGCGTCGATTGCGGCGAAGAAGGCTGCGGTGGTGGAACTGCACTTCAAGGTGCTCGACGGCTATCACATGAACTCGCATACACCGAAGAGCGAGTTGCTGATTCCTACCGTGCTGAAGCTGGAGCCGGCCACCGGCGTCAAGCTGGGTGCGATCGACTATCCGGCGGGGCATGAGTACAGCTTCTCGTTCAGTCCGCAGGAGAAGCTGGATGTCTATACCGGCGACCTGACGTTGAAGACGCATCTCACCGCGGCAGCGGCGGGAACGTATACGGTGAAGGGCGTGCTCAGCTACCAGGCCTGCGACAACGCCGCCTGCTATCCGCCGAAGAAGCTTCCGGTGGAGATTGAGGTCACTGCGAAGTAAGTCGGGTCTTCTGTCATTTCGTAGCGAAGTCCAATAAATTGCCCTCAGCGGCTAAAGCCGCTCTCATCTGGCCTTGATATCGCACGGCTGAAGCCGTGCGCTTAAGCAAGGCATTCGCGCCTGCAGCGCGAAATGGTTGCGCTACGCGCAACGGTTTTGCGGGGCCGGCAATGAGCAATGCATCGAAACTCTCCATCGGGTTTTATTCGCCATCAGCCACCGCGATCAACTTCACAGGATGGTCTTGTTTAAGGGCACGGCTTCAGCCGTGCCGCCCAGAGCCCGCGAAGGCCGCGGCTTTAGCCGCTGAGGGCAATGTGGCGGCAATAAAGCGGGTCCTTCGCTTACGCTCAGGATGACAACAAAGAAATAGAAAGCCCGGCGGTTGCCGGGCTTTTCTTATTTCTTTGTATTGGCGGCTGCCTTCTTCTGGTTATCGATGAAGCGCCGGATGCGGTCGATGCTGCGGGCTTTGCCGAAGACCACCAGCGACTCCAGCAGCGGCGGCGACTGTGCACTTCCGGTGAGGATGGCGCGCAGCAGCATGAAGGCTTCTTTGACAGACCACTCCTTTGCGGTCAGCAGTGCGCGCAGTGCTGCATCGATCGCTTCCGTCGTCCAGTCCGTTCCTTCCAGCGCAGTAAGCATCTCCGCGGCGAAGGCGAGAGTCTCTTCCGGCGTGCGCTTCTTCGGAATCCACACATCGGCGGGCGGAGCGACGATGTCGCGGAAGAAGAAGTCGGTCAGGTCACCCCACTGTCCCAGCGTCTCCATACGCGTCTGCACCAGCGGCGCGATGGCTCGGATGTAGCTGTCGGAGAGGATTGTCTGCTTCAGCACAGCGACGAACTCTTCCTGCGGAAGGGCGCGGAGGTATTCGCCGTTCAGCCACTTCAGTTTCACCAGATCAAAGACGGGGCCGCCGAGGGAGATGCGCGGGAACTCAAACTTCTCCACCATCTGCGTCAGCGAGAAGATATCGATCTCTTTGGTGTTGCCGGCGTTGGCGGCTTCCACGGGATTGAGAGTCGGCATGCCGCCGCCCATCAGGCCCAGGAAGTTGATCATGGCCTGCGGCAGGAAGCCGGACTCGCGATAGTAGATCAGCGAAACCGGATTCTTGCGTTTGGAGATCTTCGACTTGTCGACATTGCGCAGCAGCGGCATGTGCCAGAACTTAGGCCGCTCCCAACCGAAGGAAGCATAGAGCAGCACGTGCTTCGGCGTGGAGCTGATCCACTCCTCGGCGCGGATCACGTCAGTGATCTGCATCAGGTGGTCGTCAACGACGTTTGCCAGGTGATAGGTGGGGAAGCCGTCGGACTTCAGCAGCACCTGGTCATCGACGTTGTTGTGGTCGATGACAATCTCGCCGCGCAGCTCATCGCGGAAGGTGGTGGAACCATCTTCCGGCACGGCCATGCGAATGGTGAAGGTCTTACCGGCGGCGATATTCGCCTCGACGGTCTCCTTCGGCAGGTACTTGCAGGTGCGGTCGTACTTGGGTGCGACCTTGGCGGCCATCTGGGCCTTGCGCTTGGCTTCCAGCTCCTCGGGGGTACAGAAGCAGCGGTAGGCGGTGCCGTTGTTGAGCAGCGTCTGCACGTGCTCCCGATAGATCTCGGTGCGCTCCGACTGGCGGTAGGGGCCGTGGGGGCCGCCGACATCCGGACCCTCATTCCAGTCCAGCCCCAGCCAGCGCAGCGAGTCGAAGATCATCTGCTCGGAGGTGGGGACAAAACGGGTGCGGTCCGTATCTTCAATGCGCAGGATGAACTGTCCCCCGCGCTGGCGCGCAAAGATGTAGTTCAGCAGGCCAATGTAGGCGGTGCCGACGTGGGGATCGCCGGTGGGCGAAGGAGCAATACGGACGCGAGTAGGGCGGGCGGAATCAGTCATGCTGGATATCAGAACCAATCTCTGATTCTAGCGGAGATTCCGCCCGTTCCCGGATTTGACGTCCTGGCCTAAACGGACTGCCGTGGTGGATTTCCTCTCCCGAAGGCAATCACGAAGAGAAGCCCCAGATTAACCAGTGGGACGATCATCAGAAGGCTGAGCGCTGGCGGGAAGCCGCACTTCCTGAAGATCTGCCAGAAGGGAACTATTACCAAGGAGCCGAAAAAGAAGAGGACGATGAGATGAGTTGGAGCGAAAAGCTCACCCATTTTTGAATTGTTCTCCTGTATGGATGTTATGACCTTCGAAGCTGATCTTTTCACGGCAATCAGGCTTGCGGCGGAGCCTCATAGGGCGACGGTGGCGGTGGTGGCGGATATCCGGCTGTTGCGTATACCGGAACAACTGGAGTCTTCCACTGTGAGAAGGCCAGGACATACAGCATCACAAGGTTCGCCAGCGGCACCACCATCAGAAACGAAAGCGCAGGCGCCATGCCGGCTTTCTTGAAGATCTGCCAGAAGGGAACGACGATGATGGCCGCGCCGATGATCCAGCACATAAGGATCACGGGCGCCATAAGAGCGATGATTGCGGATGGATCGGGATTACCAGAATTCATGCCAGCTCAACTCGCTTTCCTGAAGATGTGAGCCACTGTAGATGCTTTCCGGCGGTCTGCCAATGAAAAAACGAAGGGCGTCCCGCGGGACGCCCTTCGTTTGAATACTAGACAAAGACTAAGTCAGATCGTCGGTATCGAAGGCCGGTTTACGGCCCAGGGCGCGGGTGTCGTGGACTTCGATGCCGTCCACAAGGTTCTTCACGGCGGCGTCGACATCATCTTCCACAGCGATGGCCAGTTTGCCTTCGGGGGTCTTGATCTCTTCCAGGAGAACGGTCGCGTGGGCCACGGCGACTCCATCCTGGTTCAGACCCTCAGGTGTCTTGGCCTTGATGCCGACGTCACGGGGCGAGACGCCGAGCAGTTCGGCGACGCGGGCGCGCATGTCTCCGGCGATGGGAACGATCTTCGGTTTGGCCAGCACCAGCACGGTGTCGATGTTCACGATGCGATAGCCGGCAGCAGCTACCTCTTCCAGCGCGGTGCGCAGGAAGATGTCAGAGGCCGCGCCTTTCCAGCGCGCATCGCTCGGAGGGAAGAAGGTGCCGATATCTCCGGCGGAGACTGCTCCAAGCAGGGCATCCGTGATGGCGTGCAACAGTACGTCACCATCCGAGTGCCCGGCCAGGCCTTCCGGAGAGTCAATCGGCAGACCGCCGATGATGAGGGGAACGCCGGGTTTAAAGGCGTGAGAATCGAAGCCGTAACCAATTCGCATGCAAGCACCAGCATAAATGCACCGGGCGGACGCGATATACTCGCGTCCTGATATATGCGAGTCTTTGTCATTCTTCCAGCGGCCGGAATCGGCACGCGCATGGCGGCGGCAGGCGCTTCCGCTCCCAAACAGTTTCTCGAGCTGGGCGGCCAGCCGATCCTGATTCACAGCCTTAAGACCTTCGCCGGAGTTGCGGCGGTCACTGAGATTCTGGTCGCGGTGCGGCCGCAGGAGATGAAGCGTGTCCACCAGCAGGTTGCCGCGGCAGGTCTCAACGGCCGCGTGCGTGTGGTTGAAGGCGGAGAAAACCGCCAGGGATCGGTAGCCAATGCCTTGGCTGCGCTGGATTGTGCTGATGATGACATTGTGCTGGTGCACGATGCTGTGCGTCCGCTGATCGACGGACACACCATCGAACGCACTATTGCGGCGATTCAGAAGCACGGAGCGGCGATTGTCGGCGTACCCGCCATCGACACCATCAAGCAGGTGGAGCGTACCGCCGACGGAGCGATTATCACCAGCACCATTCCGCGTGAGCTGATTGTGCAGGCACAGACGCCGCAGGGCGCCACCGCCGCTCGGTTGCGGAGGGCGTTTGCGGAGGCCAATGCGGATGGCTTTAGCGGAACCGATGAGGCGAGCGTGCTTGAGCGTGCAGGGATGGAGGTCGCTGTGGTCGCGGGATCACACCGCAATTTCAAGATCACGCAACCTGGGGATTTGGAGCTGGCTGAGTTTTATTTGAAGCATTAGGGGCTATCGATTCCGGTGGGAGCCTATGCACTGAGTGCCCCATCCATCGCTACTCACCCCAACGAACGAAGTTCGTGGGGGACCCCGATACGCGATGGGTGGGATATCGAGTCTTGTGGTGATTTAGGCGATTTACAAGTGAAGCATCATCTCCGTTGTTCCGCTGAAGCCCATCTTTTCGTAGATGGGTTTTCCCATGCGTGAGGCATGGAGCGAGAGCAGGCGGCAGCCGCGGCTCCGTGAGGCTTCAATGGCAAGTTCGACCAGTTTCCGCGCCAGACCATGGCCGCGGTGCGCCGGATCCACGAAGACATTGAGCAGGTAAGGGCGCAGCGGTACTGGGTCTAAGAAGTGCGGCGGCCACTGCATCCACCAGATTCCCGCGCCGGCAATGGGACGGCCATCGAGTTCGACGATCCATCCGGTGTATTCGCCAGACTCGAGCCGCGGCCTGACCCAGGGTTCAAAGTTGGCGCGCACCGTGGCACGGACGGCTTCATCTCCCTGGCCGGAGTCAGCGAACATGCGCTGGCGGTGTTCGGCGATAAGGGCGGCGTCGGCTGGCGTGGCAGGACGTGTATGGAACATAACGTATTGATAATGGAACGATGGCTCAAGGTGCACTGAATTTGAACGGCAGTCTTTTCCGGGTGGGTGACCGCGTCGCCGTCGGCGTCTCGGGCGGGGCAGACTCGGTGGCGTTGCTGCTTGCCCTGGCTGACCGGAGAGCGGACCTGGGCATCGGCCTCAGCGTTGTGCATGTGGAGCATGGGATTCGCGGAGAAGAAGGAGAGGCCGATGCGGCCTTTGTGCAGCAGCTCTGCGAGCGCCTCGAGATTCCGGTGACCGTGGAACGGGTCGATGTCCCAGCGCGGGTGGAGCAGGAAAAGGAGTCCGTCGAGGAGGCCGCCCGCACTCTGCGATACCAGGTCTTCGCGCGTCTGGACGCCGATGCCGTCGCTACCGCCCATACCCAGGATGACCAGGCGGAGACGGTGCTGATGAAGCTGCTGCGCGGCGCCTGGACGGAAGGGCTGGGGGCCATTTCGCCGGTGGTCGCGGGCGAGGCGCCCCAGATGGGATCCCAGCTCGGGCCAAGGATTGTTCGTCCTATGCTTGCCGTCTCCCGGGCGGAGGTGGAGGCGTATTTGCGGTCGCGGGGCCAGGAGTGGCGGGAGGATTCGACCAACCGGTCCCTCGATCTGACCCGCAACCGTGTCCGGCATGAGCTGATGCCGCTGCTGCGGCAGTTCAACCCGCAGATCACGCCAGCTCTGGCTCAGGTAGCGGAGCTGGCCCGTGCCGAGGAGGAGTTCTGGGCTGGAGAGCTGGCGAGGCTGTTGCCGGGGCTGGTGCTGCCCGGGACGCCGGTCCGGGGCGGGGGCCGCAGTTCGGAGACGGCTCCCGGCGCCAGGGCGGTCGCTATGGAGATTGAGCGGCTGCGGCCGCTTTCGGTGGCGGCGCGGCGACGGGTGCTGCGGGGGGCAGCAGCCGGGCTTGGGTGCCGGCTCAGCTTCGTGGAGACGGCAAAATTGCTGGCGATGTGCGGTCTGGCGGGGGAGGGGTGGACGCCGGATCCCACCGTCTCGGCCAAGCCTGGGGCCCAGCTTCACCTACAGGGTGGTTTACGGGCCCGCAGAACCGCCCGGGAGCTGCAACTGTCCCGGATTTGAACATCGTTACCTCCGACCGAAGTTGCAGAAACTTCCCCTGAAAGTGGCGGCGGAATCGTTAATGCTGGGAGTAGAATCAAAAACACCAGCGCGAACGCTTTTCCCGGGAGCACCTTCCGCCCCTGGGTGGCGTCTAAACCATTGCAGGGACGTTTCTGCGAAACGTGCCGGCTGGTTTAGCTTCCAGGCGAAGCAGCCGGAAAGAGGAACCGGATTTGAATTCAACTGTTAAAACCGTCCTGATCTGGGTATTCATGATCACCTGCCTCGTGATTCTGTGGCAGTTCGTGGTCAAGGGAACAGGCATCGGACATGACACAACCATCTCCCTGAGTCAGTTGTTGAACGATGCCGAACAAGGCAAGATCTCTGACGTAGTGGTC
>NZ_JBFRCY010000086.1:0-9225 GCF_052113305.1 Terriglobus sp. YAF25 | reverse complement strand
CGGGGCCTTCTGCAGCGAGATGCGGCGGCTACTCCATCCGAGTGGCCAGATCATCCTGGCCGACATTCATCCCGATACGGCACAGCGACGCGGCTGGAATCGTTCTTTCCACCAGCAGGGCGAAGAGATCACGATTGCCTGGAACCAGATCGACATGGAAAGGCTGAGAGCAATCTTTACAGCCGAAGGGTTCCATTGCGTGTGCGATCTGGAGCCTGGATTTTCCGAAGCGGAGCGGGAAATCTTTGTACAGCAAGGTCGGCCTCGTTCCTTCGAAGAGCTTGCCGAAGAACCAGTGATGTATCTGCTTCAGCTTGTGCGAGAGGCACCCCAGGCAGAGTTCGTTATCACTGGAGGTCAGTGTGCGCTATCGGCATATGATGCGTTGCCACGCACACTTACCGTCGAGGGAGGACGGATACGCTCCCTCCTGGATAGCTCGCCCGAGCCGATGACGCAGGTTTCCCTGGATGGACACCTTCTTCTTCCCGGCCTGATCAATGCGCACGATCATCTGGAGTTCGGTCTCTTTCCACGGCTGGGAGAAGGCGGCTATGCCGATGCCCAGGAATGGGCCGGCGCAATTCACGTGCACCATGCCGAGACCATCGCACGGCACCGCAGCATCCAACGGGAGGCACGTATTCAGTGGGGCGCTCTGAGGAATCTGCTGTCCGGTGTAACGACGGTGTGCCATCACAATCCGATTACAGAAATAATGCGTGAACCCGAATTTCCAGTCAGCGTGGTGGAAGAGATGCGCTGGGTGCACTCCGCTGCATTCGATTTTGCGGGGCTTCAGGAAGAATCATCGATCGATTCTGGAGAGATTCTGATCGTACATGCAGCCGAGGGGGTAAGCGAGCGAGCGAAACAAGAGATCGAAATGCTGCAGGCGTTAGGTCTGTTGCGTCCTTCCACCATCCTTGTTCACGCACTTGCGGTCACGCCACAGATGATCGACAGGCTCAAAGAAGCAGGAGTCAGCTTGATCTTCTGCCCCAGCTCCAATGAGTTTCTCTTTGGGACGATTCCAGCCGCTACTCT
Organism: Terriglobus sp. YAF25; assembly: GCF_052113305.1. Classification (NCBI taxonomy): domain Bacteria; kingdom Pseudomonadati; phylum Acidobacteriota; class Terriglobia; order Terriglobales; family Acidobacteriaceae; genus Terriglobus; species Terriglobus sp. YAF25. Next base: position 8,178 of record NZ_JBFRCY010000086.1, on the reverse strand, counting down.
TCTAGAGAATTTCGAGAATGCTGCGCTTGGAAGCGACTCTCCGCTTACCGCTTGCGGTGACCTACTGGACGAAGCGGCCTTTGTCACAGCGCGTTACGATCTGCCGGCCGCACGACTCTACTCCATGCTTACGGAGAATCCGGCAACGATGTTGCGACTGACCGAGGGTCAGGGGAAGATTCAGATTGACGGCCGAGCCGATCTGATTGCCGTACCCGATCGCGGCCTATCACCTGCAGAGACGCTTCGTCACCTGACATGGCAGGACGTCCATTTTGTGATGCGGAATGGCATCATCCAGCTTGTCGCGGAAGAACTCGCACACATTCTCCAGCCGCAGGAGCTTGCAGGGTTCACTGAGATCAATGTCGACGGCCGGCGGCGCTGGATCCGCGGGGATCTTCGACCGGCATTTGAAGCTGCCACTATGCTGCAGCAGCATGGGGTGATCCGCCTGGGAGAAAGGACGGTGGCTCTTGCCTGAGACAGCAACAATCGCGGAGACGCCTCACCTGCAGGAGCACCGCAAGACGCGGATGCCGATTCTTCTGCTGCATGTGCACAGCCGGTGCAACTGCCGGTGCGCGATGTGCGACATCTGGAAACGCGAGGAAAACCAGGAGCTCGATCTCGCTGTTCTGGAACGTCAGCGTGAGTCGCTGCTCGCGCTGGGTGTGGAACAGGTTGTCTTCACCGGCGGCGAAGCGCTGATGCATCGAAAGCTGCCAGAGCTTACGCATTTCTTCCGTGAGATAGGCGCAACGCTGACCCTGCTCACCAGTGGGCTCCTGCTGGAGAAGCACGCTGCCCTGGTTGCAGCCGAGTTCCAAGAAGTTATCGTCTCTCTCGATGGACCTCCCGAGGTTCACGATCAGATTCGCGGAGTCAAAGGTGCCTTTGCCCTGCTTTCTCGCGGAGTCCACGCTCTCAAGCGGCGAAGCACGCTTCCAGTCAGAGCACGGTGCACCGTACAACACGCAAACTTTGCGCACCTAGCGGCCACCGTAGGTGCCGCCATCGATGCCGGGCTAGATGGCCTCTCTTTCCTTGCCGCCGACCTCTCATCCACCGCCTTCAATCGGGAGCTGGTCTGGCCAATTGAGCGTCGTAGTTCTATCCAGGTGGACGCCACCGAGCTCGAGACACTCAACCGGCAGCTCGACCTCGTCGCGGAAGCCCGGGAGCGGCTAGCCCCGGCATTTTCGATCGCAGAGAGCCGGAAGAAACTCCAGCGCATTGCAGACCACTTTGCGGCAGAAGCTGGCCTGGTTCCACATCGAGCTCCGGTATGCAATGCTCCGTGGGTCTCCGCTGTGTGGGAGGTCGATGGGACCGTAAAACCCTGTTTCTTTCATCAACCTATCGGCAACCTGGGACACGGGACGTTGGAAGACATCCTTCACAGCGATAGCGCCTTTGAGTTCCGGTCTCACCTGAAGGTCGATGAGAACGAAATCTGCAGGCGCTGTGTCTGCTCACTTAACTACCAACCATCAAACGAACCCGGCGTCTAAAGGCGCGACTTCCGCTCACCTGGTCCAGGGCTTCCGATTTTGCTCGCGATAAAAGGCGATCAGGTCCATGGACTTCGGCGGCGCTGTGTCCAGCTGTCGCAGCATCGTGGTGATCTGTCCGCGATGATAGGTTCCGTGATTGACCATGTGCTGCAGCATCTGCCAAAGCACGTCGGATTGGTTGTTACCACGAAGGTCCTGGTACTCGATTGTGCGCTCCACAGCTTCCGGCCCTAATCTTGCAAGTTGTTCGCGCATCTCGCTTTCCAGTTCGGCCCACTCCTTGCGGGCTGCGTCGACATCAGGAAGGCGGTCCGGTTTCTGAATTCCCTGCAGCTTTTCGCCCTTCAACCGGGTGATCCAAATGCGCTCGGCAGCGCAAATATGCGCAATGGTGTCACGCACCGAGCTGAAGCTGTTCCCCATGGGACGAATGAACTGCTCAGGCGTGATTGCGCCTACCGCGTCGAGCACTCGATCGCGCGCCCAATAGTTGTAATCGATGAGGAGGCGGAGATCATCGTAGGTCATCGGCTCCAGTCTAGAACAGGATCCTCGTTGCAAATTGAACCTGACGGGATGGATCGCTATTCTGAATGCCCGCCTGTGGCAATAGGAAGGTGCTGCCTGGAGTTGCCGTATTTCCGTACGTCGTCGTTAGTTTTACAAAGTTATTGTGGTTGAAGACATTGGCAAACTCAGCCCGTGTCTCGACTCGTACCTTCTCGAAGAAGGAAAAAGTCCGTGTCAGAGCAAGGTCGGTCTGAGCCTGCGGCGGCCCATGAAACGAATTGCGCGAGAGCCCGACTGGACGATCACTTGCGATACCATCTCCGTCGTTGTCCACACCGGTGAGAGGGTTCACTGGCAAGCCACTCGCCGCGGTTGTGGTTCCGCTCATCCGGAAGGCATACGGAAGATCCACGACTCCATACGCCACCAGGCGATGCCGTTGGAAGAAGTCTGAAGGTCCGTTCTCTCCCGTAGTGATGCCCGACACGCTCGGCGTTCCGGTGTTGTTGCCTCCCGTAAAGAAGACATTCGTAATGTTGGAACTGTAGAGATACGAGGCCTGGAACTCGAAGTGGTTCGCGAAGTTTCTCCGGATTCGAATCTCTCCTGACGGATTACGCGAGTTGCCTGCGTTGCTTACCTGCTGCACATTCGCAACCGGAATCGTGGTGCCATCGCTGCGACTGTAGTTGAGATAAGGACGCGTCGCATTGGCTGCGGCCGCGGTGCGCGTCTGTCCCGCCGCAGTGCGTATAAACGGCGTCGGCGCATTCTGATTGACCAGAACCAACTGATGGCGCGAGGCCAGAAACGCCGCATCCATCTCCAACACAAAGCCATGCGGAAGCCGCTGCTCAATTCCAGCAGAAAGCTGCATCGTATACGGATTATTCAGTGAAGGGCTAAGGAGATAGATGTCACGGCGATCCTGTGTGCCGCTGACCGCAGGAGGCGTTGGATAAGAGGGATTTGAAATCGTGTAACTCGCGGTCGTGGCATCCGGACCAAGGTTAAGGGCGTTCCGCTGAAGCTGTCCGTAAAGCTGGTCATAAAACAGACCCGCTCCCGCGCGAATGACAGTATTGCCGTCGCCAAATGGATTCCATGCCAGACCGAGACGCGGCTGGAGGTTTGTCCTGCCGGAACCGTTCGATTGATAGTCGTACCTGAGGCCTAGATTCGCGGTGAAACGTGGCGTCAGCTTCCAATCGTCCTGAAAGTGAGCCGACATCAGTTCCTGTCCGTAGCTAAGATTCGAATTTCCGACAGTGACGTTGTAGCGCAATGGCATCTGTCCAGCCGTTGGAGCACCTGCCGCGAACGTATATGTTCCCAGCGGGGTCGAGATGAGGTTATACCCAGCCTTTTCGTGAAGGTAATCACCACCAAAGGTGAACTGATGCTGCTTCCAGGTCTTGCTCATGGTATCCATCACCTGGAATGCGCCCGTGCGCAAGTGCTCGCTGGCCGATCCGCCGGTCGTGGCGTAGCTTGGCCGGACGATCGAGATGCCTGGAGTGATCGGCGTATACCAAAGCGGAAGCGCACTGGCATAGGAGATTCTGAAATCGTTCAGCCACGTTGCAAACAGGCTTCGCTGGGTGAGCTGCCCCGCGATGCTTTGCTGCACGTCAGTGCGAGCGGCGCTCGCTTGAACAAACCCGCCGACAGTGTCGTTCAGATTATTCGTCGTAAGGTAGTCGCCGTTGAACCGCAATGTGGTGAACTGGTGTTCGCTCCATTTGTGATCGATGCGCGCCAATCCGATGTAGGAGTCCAGCTTTCCCGTGAAGAAGCCAGTCGTCGGAGACTGAATAAAAGCACCGCGCTCCTGATGAAGCTGCTCGTACGACGTCAGGAAGTTGGTTCGCCCGCGGCGTATCGGTCCACCGATAGTTGAGCCCCACTGAAGCTTTTCGTTCGGAACATGAAATGTTGAAACTGGCGGAGCCGCTTGAATTCCGGAAGGACGTACAAAGGCAAAGGCCTCTCCATGCAGTTGATCCGAACCCGATTTGGTAGCAACCAGGACAACACCGCCGCTCGCACGGCCGTACTGGGCGGGAAAGGTATTCGTCTGTACCGTGAACTCACCCACCGACGAGAGCGATACATTCTGTTGCGGGCCATTGGATAGGACGAAGTCAAAATTCGTACTTCCATCCAGCAGATACTGCGTGAAGCGGAAAGACTGGTTATTGAGCGAGAGCCGTGTTCCCGTCCGGCCATCGGATCCCGAGCCGGCAGTATTCTTTGCCCTGACATCGAGAAGCGCGAACTGCGCAAGGCTACGGCTTACGGATGGCAGTTGCGTCACTTCCTGTGACGACAGCGTCGACGAGATCTCCGGAGTCGTCTTCAGCAACTCTTCCTGGGCAAAGACCGTAATCTCCTGTTGCAGCGGATCGACGTTGAGCGCCAGGTCGAGATCGGTCTCCGCAGGCAGGACATCACTACGGCGCATCGTCTCAAAGCCGAGCGCTTCCACGACCAGCGTGTATGGAGCATCCGCCGGCAATCCAGAGATAGCAAAACTTCCTTCCGCCGACGAGGACACGGTGAAGCTTCGGCCGCTGCTGTCCGTGAGCTTCACGAGAGCGCCGGATATCACCGCGCCATCCTTAGCCCTGAGCTTGCCATGAACGGAGGACCGCCCCTCCACTTGAGCCAGCGCATCCACCTCCGCAATGACTGGCGACGTGCCCGAAGACATGAAAAAAGATAAAGCGAGGGCAAGCCCAAGATATTTAGGCACGGGAGATCCTTTCAGTTGAAACGCTGTTACTGATTAAGTCGCTGAAGCGATATTTAAACGGCCTCTAGAACTGGAGCCCGCTCTCGCGCACGAGCCTTGCGGGTTCTCCACGCCACGAACCGGCGAAGACTAAGTGCGAATCCAGTCCAGACAAGTAACACGGCGGTAAGTGCGGCGAGAAAGGCTACACTCTGCCCTACCCATCCGAAGATCTCGCCTGTGTGGAGAAAGCGGCCGTAGAGCCTCCACTGTCTGCCACGCGGAAGTTTGTCGAAGGTATCGAATTTCGTCAGCTTGCCGTTTTTGGAAAGTACAAGCTGGGTCTTCTGCTGCGGCCGCGAGCCTGAGCCTTCATCGAGCGCGAACGGAACGCTGTTGGCAGCAATGGGAAAACGCACCGTCAGATTGTTCCACCTTGGGTCTGTCTCTTTTGCAAGAGGAAGAAGCTTATCCAGCAGCTCAACGTTCCCGAGGTCAACCGTCTTCGGTCTCTCTTCCTTGCCCTGCGGCGAAGGGGTCCTCGCCGCGCGATAGAGCAGCGCATTAACCCAGTCGTAGGCCATCACCGATCCGGAGAGCGAGATCACCAACAGAGGAAGAGCTAACCAGAAACCACCAACCGTGTGCAGGTTCCAGTCGCGGGCACGAGCCTTCAGATGGCCTCGGATCATTAGCGCGTTCCGCAGGTGGACCTTCTTCCATTGACGTGGGATCCATAGGATCAAGCCGCTGAGAATAAGAATCGGAAATCCCAGATTGCCGGCGATCGCGATCGCATGCAGCGCCTCGTAGCGCTTTCCGCCGAATGCGGCATAGCGATGCAGATCTCTCACGTGTGCAAAGAATGCGCGCACCCTGCTTGGCCCATTCCCAAGCAGCTCGCCAGTGCAGGCATCCGCCAAAAAGATCCGGTCCGGAGCGGTCATCACCTGGGCCGGTGTCCGCGGATTCGCGAATACCTCGAACGAGGTTGGAGGCGCGCCGATCTGAGTCTGCAGCTTCTTGATGGATTCGCTCGGAGCGAGGCACGGAACATCCCGGCGATGTTCCGGGACGGATATCTTCCGCTCAGCACGCGCAACGATCTGCGGCTGGAATGCCATCAGGCTGCCAGTAGAGGCGAAGAAGCAGATCGTCAGCCCAACGACAAGGCCGATGACAAGGTGAAACCAAAAGAGTACTCGTCGAAGGTTCATGCGATGTCGATCTGCCCTGGCTTTCTGGAATGAAAGAACATGCTTTAACCCGAATAAGGATCAAAACAGTCCAATATCAATACCAATATACGACAGAAACAGTCCTGAATCTCACAGGAACATCAGCGGGCGACAAAAATGGCAGATTAAGTGACCAGCTGCGCGATAGAGCATTTTCCCTGTAGGTGCAGCTAGGGCTTCCGCATCCTATGGGCGTTTTCCGCAATGAAAACGCCATTGTGCGTTCTTCCGGGAAACCAGCACGGATTTCAAATCTCTTCGATGCGGCGCTCTTCCCCTCGCAGGAAGGTAAGCTCCAGCCAGTCGATCTGTTCCTGCGACTCGAGGTAGGCCTCGGTGCTGATCGCATCCTCGTCCCGCAGGCGCTCCAGCTCCCGGCGTTGCGAGAGCACCGACTCCAGTCCAAGCTCCCGTAGGCGCTGTAGCCCAACGGAGTCCTGCCGCTGCATACAGGTGTCTCGCACCAACCGAAGGCGGAACCGGAGATTGTCGGCCTCGCTGCCAGACTTATCGGCAAGCGCGTTGAGAGCCGCATCCGCAAGCTTCACTCTGAGGGCTAAGCCCTCTGCCTCCTTGGCTTGTGTAGAACTGAGGCACAACACCTGGATCAACGGAGCGAGTGTCACTCCCTGCACCACCAGCGTTGTCAGCACCACCGCAAATGCAGCGAGCACCAGTGTGTCGCGATGGGGAAATCCCTGCGGCAGTGCGAGGGCTGTCGCCATGGTCACAAAGCCTCTCATGCCGCACCAGCCGATGAAGAGACTTTCTCCCAGGGGCGCCGGCTGGCATCTCTGGCCCATACGCGCCTGAAGGCAGCGAACAGCTCGAAATGTGAGAACGATACATGGGCGAACGGCAATCACAACGGCGACGACAATGGCCGCGAAGACAAGAGCGTCATGAAGCTGCGAGCGCTCCATTCGCCCAAGGATGACGCGCGCCTGCATGCCCATCAAGAGGAACGCAAAGACATTCAGTGTAAAGACGACCGCACTCCAGACGGCATACGACTGAATGCGCATGCGTGCGTCAAGAGCGCCGGCGTTGGCTTCGGTTCGATGGGCTGCAGTCATGGCAAAGGCAACGGTGGCAAGAACCGCCGAAAGCCCGAGATGAGAGGCAATAATCCAGATGGCGTACGAGAAGACAAACTGGAGCAGGTTTCCTCCCAGCGTTCCCCGCACCAGCGGATTCACACGCATGATGAGATAGGCGCTCACCACGCCGAACAGGATCCCCCCGGGAGCAGCAAAGACAAGACGGGTTACGCTTCCCGCATCCATGTGATGGTTTACGAAGGCGAGCCCGGCGCTGAACAGCAGCAGCGCCGTCGCATCGTTAAAGAGGCTCTCGCCCTGCAGAATGCTATCGACCTCACGAGGAATCGAAAAGCGCCTCAGCACAGCCGTAGCCGCAGCAGCGTCAGGCGGCGCGACAATGGCTCCCATGACAAGGGCGGCAGAGAACGACAGGCCAAGATACAGCTTCCCGATCCACGCGACCACGAAGGCTGTAATGACTACGGCCACTACGGCATAGACAAAAAGGGGTAGGAAGAGACGGCGAGCCGCGCCCAGGGGAAAGTCGTAGGCAGCGTCGACGAGGACAGGCGCAATGAGCAGGGCGAGATAGGTCTCAGGATCAATCTCGATTCTGGGAGACCCCGGAAGAAGTGCGATGAGCACGCCCGCCGCCGCCAACAGGGCCGGGTAGGGCAGCGAGAGCCGCCGCGCCAACTGCAGCAGCACAATGGCGGCAAACATCAGTAGAAGCAGGCTTTCAAAGAAGGTCATTCGAGGTCACCAGAGCGTATCTTCTACCAACGACGCTGCTCCACACATACTAACGGCCCCTGTTACGTCGATTGGGTGCCCTGTTAAAACCCATCACAACCCTAGATCACCGGCATACAGTGCCTGCCTTGGTGAACGGATAATGATTTTTCATTCCGGGGTGTTCTCTTTCTTCGACATTTAGGCTAACCTAAATGTCGAATTAGGCAAACCTAAATGATCCGGATGAGGCACACTTCCGCCCTGGCGCTCGCTCTTCTGCTCCTGTTCGACGCTTCTTTACACGCGCAGAGCGGCATCACCGCTGCTCTGTCGGGAGTGGTGACAGATGCCACCGGAGCGGCGCTCCCAGGGGCGAAGCTGACTCTCACCTTTGTGAGAAG
>NZ_JBFRCY010000085.1:0-9225 GCF_052113305.1 Terriglobus sp. YAF25 | reverse complement strand
GGGCAGAACCATGTGGTTTTTCTCTTCAGCTATCTCATTCTGTTGAGTGGCTCTGTGGCGGTTCTGCTGGTGTTCAAGGTATGGCCTCGTCTGTTGCTGGGAGCACTGGCGATGTCTTCGATCTACACCATTGGCTGGTATACGCGTTTTTTTACAGCGGATCAGTTCGGTCTGGTCAGCTTTTTCGTCCTGGTGCTCTTTCTTTTATTTGCGCTGGTGCCGTTCATCCAATCGTCGGAAGGGAACGCTGTGCTGTCGGTATGGCTGCCGCTGGCTGCAAGCGCCTATGGTTCGCTGACCTTTTATTCGTTGCTGCAGGATAGTGGGCGGCACGCATGGTTGAGCTGGGGAGCGGTTGCGTTCGCCGCCCTGTATCTCTTGCTGATGCGGCTGCAGATCCGACTGCGGCCGAACGCGGTTACCGAGGCAATTCACCTGTCGCTTGCGATCGTCTTCCTGACCATCGCGATTCCGCTGAAAGCGTCGGGGCGCTGGATCACCATCGGATGGCTGGCCGAGGGTGTTGCTTTGTACTGGATCGCAGCCGAGAAGATGAAGCACCAGGCAAGCAGCCTGCAGTCCAGCGTGCGCTGGCTTTCGTTGGGAGCGCTTGTTCTGGGGTACGTTGGAGCTATCACGTTGCCCTGGTGGACCCACAGCGGGCCAACTCCGTTTGCGAATGCTGGTTTCGTAGCCGAGGTTTGTGCCATCGCCGCGTTGGCGGTTGTGATCTGGATCGATCTCAAGCGTGGTCAGATGCAGATTCCCGCGATCGCTTCCGTAGCGTTAAATTTGCTTTTGCTTGTCACCGTACGCCGCGAGATCTTTGCGTTTTTAACCGTTCGGGCAACATTGGATGATTCGATTGCGTTGGAGTTCACTTTCTCGGCGTTCATGATGCTGCACGGTGCGGCACTGCTGGCGGTCGGCTTCTGGAAGCGTACAGCCTTCGTGCGCTGGCAGGGGCTGGTGCTGCTGGTCGCTACCATAGGGAAGGTCTTCCTGTACGACATGCGCAGCCTGTCACAGGGATACCGGGTTCTCAGCTTTATCGGCCTTGGTGCGTTGTTGATGGCCGTAAGCTTCGTCTATCAGAAGGACTGGCTCGGCCTGAAGGCCGTGTCCCGTTCAGAGGAGTAGTTTGTTGTGAAGTGGTTTGCCGCAGGGCTGGCGTTGCTGGTGGCAGCGACGGCTCCTTCCCCCCAACCTTCGGATTTCCGCTACCAGCGCCAACTGACCGCGCCTTCCGCAGGCGGTGCGGACCAGGCATGCGCCGTGCTGGACTCTGACGTATTTGCCCATGCTGCGCCGGCGTTGCGTGATCTGCGGCTCTTTGCCGGCGGACATGAGGTGCCATATGCCACCACGGTCTCCGAACCGGCCACGCCGGAGGCCGAGTCCGCACGGGTGCTGAATCTTGCAACCCAGGGCAATTCTCTCGTTTTCGATCTTGTGATGCCGGGACATCCGTATACCGAGATCGAGCTGAATCTGGCGGCAAAGGACTTTCTGGCGGCAGCGAAGGTCTCGGCGGGCAGTGAAGAGCTTGGCAGCTATACGATCTTTGATCTCTCAAGCCAGCATCTCGGCCGCAACACGACGCTGCATCTGCAGGAGAGCACCTTTCCCATCCTGCACGTCGAACTCATGCCGATTCCGTCGCAGGGGAATCCACATGCTCTTACGACAGGGAGTGTACGAGGAGCGACGATTCCGCCAAGCCGCGAGGAACAGACGCTCTACACCATCGTGGCTCACAGTACGAACTTCACCCAACAGGGGCGGCAGACGGTGATAACGATTGCGTTGCCGCCGCAGGTGCCGGTGGAGCGTGTCCGGTTCCAGATGCAGACAGAGAAGACTGTGAATTTTGCGCGCACGGTCAGGGTGACGGCGCGTGCGTCCGAGGAAGGCAGCCGCAGCGAGTCGGCTACGGGAGAGATTCTGCATGTGAAGATCACGCGCGGCGGGCGCGAGATTGAAGACGAGGATCTGACGATTCCGTTCACCATTGGAGCGAATCTACAGTCGCCGGCAACCGTGGAGATTGCCGTCGAGAACGGTGACGACCAGCCCTTGCCGATTGCCGCCGTCAACCTGGAGATGCGCCAGCGAAAGCTATGCTGGCAGGCGAACGTCGCCAGTTCGCCGGTGCTGTACTACGGCGATAAGACACTGCCGGCCCCGGTCTATGACTATGCGCGGATCTTTCCGGTAAGCGGACGACAGGCTGAGGCGACGATACGGGCGGAGGAGGGCAATGAGCTCTTTCACCAGGCACAGGCGAAGCGTCCACTGACCGACCGCTATCCGCAGTTGCTGTGGCTGGCGCTGATCGGTGTCGTAGGGACGCTGGGCCTGGTGGCGCTGCGGTCGGCGATGARGCTCCCGAAATAGCGATGCCCGGCACGAGGCCGGGCATTTTTATTTTGGTGATGGCTGAGGTCTAGATGCGTCCGAAGGCGATCTCCATCAGCAGCTTCTCTTCGATCTCGTGCGCCTTGGCCGASCCGGTGGCTGGGCTGGCGGCTGCGGCACGGTTGACAGTGCGTACCGGAATGTCGCCGGCGGCGTAGCGCAGCTTCGGGTTGATGTAGGTAAGCGGGCCCATGTTGGCTGGCTCTTCCTGCACCCAGACAAGCTCTTCGACATTCGGATGCTGTGCGATGGCGGCCTGCAGTGCAGCTTCCGGCCAGGGGAAGAGCTGTTCGATGAAGATAATGCCGGTCTCGGTGTCCTTGCGCTTGGCGCGCTCGACGCGGAGATTGTGTCCGACCTTGCCGCTGCAGATGAGCAGGCGCCTGGCGTTCTTGACCTCGCCCTCGGGCAGCACCGTCTGGAAGTGCTCGTGGCTGAAGTCAGCAATGGGAGAGATCGCATCCGGATGACGCAGCATGCTCTTGGGCGTGAAGACGACCAGCGGCTTGCGATAGGGCGACAGAGCCTGGCGGCGCAGCAGATGGAAGTACTGTGCTGCGTTGGAAGGTTGTGCCACGATCATGTTGTCCTGCGCGCACAGCTGCAGATAACGCTCCATACGGGCGGAGGAGTGCTCCGGACCCTGGCCTTCGTAGCCGTGCGGCAGCAGCAATACAACGCCGGAGAGCAGGTGCCATTTGGTCTCTGCTGCGGAGATGAACTGGTCAATGACCATCTGTGCGCCGTTGGAGAAGTCACCGAACTGCGCCTCCCAGAGAACGAGAGCTTCAGGGAAGTCACGCGAGAAGCCGTACTCAAAGCCAAGTACAGCGGCTTCGGAGAGCATGGAGTTATAGGCTTCGAAGTTCCCCTGCTTGTCGCTGAGGTGCTGCAGCGGCGACCAGCGGAACTCCGTCTCGGTATCGGTATAGAAGCTGTGGCGCTGGTTGAAGGTGCCGCGCTGCGAGTCCTGTCCGGAGAGGCGAACCGGTGTGCCGGACTCAAGCAGGGAGGCATAGGCGACCAGCTCAGCCATACCGTAGTCGAACGGACGCTTGCCCTCTCCCATCTCTTTGCGCTGAGCGAGAAGTGCCTTCACCTTGGGATGGATATTGAAGTCCGCCGGATAGGTAGTGAGCTTGTTGACCAGTTCCGCGATGCGTTCGGCGGGCAGGCCGGTGACGGTGTCGTCGTTGACCGGAAGATAGCCGCCCTTGTAGTTATCCCAGTACGCAGGCGCGTCGGCCATATGCGGGATCTCGGTGGCCTGCGTCGCTTGCTTCTGCGCGTTGAGCAACTCTTCCTGAACAGCCTTAGCTTCTGCTGACGGATCGATGCCGATCTTCTGCGCATAGGCCTGGTAGATAGCCGGACGGTCCTTGATCAGGGCATAGCGGCGCGGCTGGGTGACTGTCGGATCGTCTACTTCGGAGTGGCCGTGCTTGCGATACCCGATCAGATCGACCACAACATCAGAGCCGAAGGTCGCACGGTAGTCAGCGGCGATCTCCGCAACACGGACGACCGCGTCGACATCTTCCGCGTTGACGTGGAAGATGGGGATCGGCAGACGCTTGGCAAGGTCAGTGGCGTAGCGCGACGAGTTGGACTCTTGCGGCATGGCTGTGAAGCCGAGCAGGTTGTTGGTGAGTACCTGGATGGTTCCGCCGACGTTGTAGCCGTTGATTGTAGCCAGATTCAGCGTCTCGGCGGTCACGCCCTGTCCGGCGAAAGCTGCATCGCCGTGGATGACCATGGGAAGAACCTTCTTCCAACCGTCTGCGCCGATACGCATCTGCTTAGCGCGTACGCGGCCGATGACCACCGGATTCACCACTTCGAGGTGCGAAGGGTTGGAGGCCAGGTGCAGCGCTATCTTCTTGCCCTCGGGCGAGGTGTAGCCACCGGTGGCTCCTAAGTGATACTTCACGTCGCCGCCGCCCAACGTGGAGCGGGGATCGACATCTTCAAACTTGGTAAAGAGCTCCACAGCCGCGCGGCCGACGGTGTTGGTCATCACGTTCAGACGTCCGCGGTGAGCCATGCCAAAGACGCACGTCTCAACGCCTTGTGCGGCGCTGGTGGCGAAAAGCTGGTCGAGGAAAGGAATGAAAGAGCAGAGGCCTTCGAGGGAGAAGCGCTTCGTTCCGAGATAGCGGGCCTGGATAACCTGCTCGAAGATATCCGCTCGGATCAGCTGAGAGAGGATGCGCTTCTGGTCGTACTTTGGCGCCGGCCGCTCTATGCGATCCTGCAGCCACTGGCGTCGCTCAGGCGACGGAATATGCATGAACTCCGCTGCGATAGTGCCGCAGTAGTAGCTGCGAGCCTCCTGCGCGATTTCGCTGGAAAGCTCGTCTTCGGGCACATCGACCGGGAAGGGCTCCGGCGGAAGGTGCTGGCCCAGCGGATCAAGCTGTGCCTGCAGATAACCCCAGCGACGAAATACATCGAACACAACGTCGCGCGTCATTCCGGGTGCCGTTCCATTCTTTTGTGGGGTTGTGGTTTTCTTCCGTTCGACAGGAGCCTTTGTCGCCATTGCACCATCTTCTCCAAAAGGCGAATTTTTCCTCGAAAATCCGCCACACCTATGCTAAGCCTGCGCAGGTACTTTCGGCAGGGGTTTCAAGGTGTCCCGTATCGATTTTCGCATATTCTGTGCGCTAATCGGACGCGGCACAAAAATGGCGCGGCAACGGCCGCGCCATCTGTTTGAGTTATCGGCTACTTAGAAAGCCAGCTTGAGACCGAACTGTAACTGTCGGGAGGTAGTCGAGGTTGCGGTGATAGCGCCTGCCGTGGGCGAGGCCACCGCAGCGGTGGTCTGATTGGCGGCAGTGCCCTGCGTCGGGCCTGAGCTGAAGACGGTGGGGTTGGGAAGGGCGAAGTTGGTGTGGTTCAGGAAGTTGAAGGCCTCGGCGCGGAACTGCGCATTTACCCGTTCACCGACCTTGAAGCGCTTGAGCAGCGACAGATCGACGTTAAGGAGATGCGGTCCGGTAAGAGTGTCACGTCCCAGGTTTCCCACAGCGCCATAGTGAGGAGCGCTGAAGGCGGCAGGATTGAACCACTGGTTGACGGTATGCGGATAGAGGCTGCCGTTGAAGTTCGGATTGACGTCGGGACGTACGGGGTTGCGGGTGTCTCCGCTGCCGGTCGGGTTATAGCCAAGCTGAGGTGTGAAGGGGAAGCCTGACTGCAGGTTGGCGATACTGCTGACCGTCCAGCCATCGAGAGTCTGACGCGCAATGCCGGAACTGAGCCGGTGTGCGAAGGGGATCTCCCAGGTGCCGTTGATTGCAGCGTTGTGTTTGATGTCCGTAGCGGCACGGCCCCAGTCAAGCTTGGGGAAGTAAGGAACGCTGACGAAGGCAGGCGTGTTGGCACTGACGCTGGTGTTCCATGCGGAGCCGTTGTCGAGATTGCGTGCAAAGGTGTAGTTGCCGCGAATCTGCAGACCGTGCGAGAACTGCCGGCGGACGTCCACCTGCAACGCACTGTAGAAGGTGTTTGCCGCAGACCACCAGGAGGTGGTGTTGGCGACATTCGGATTCAGCTTGGTGGTCGTCGGATAGTAGACGGTGCCGGCGGCCAGTGATGCGGGGCAGGAGGGATTCGGGCAGACGACTGCAGCCGGCTCGTTGAGGTCGCCGGAGACGATCTGGTGGTAGCCGCGCGATCCTGCATAGCCGACGGTAAGGGAGGTATTGCTAGCGATCTGCTGTTCGACGCGCAACGACCATGCAATGACCGTTGGAGTGCGGATGTCGGGCTGTACGTTCGAGGGCGAGATCAGCGAACCGGCTGCTGCGGTTGTGGAAGGTGTAATTGCCAGACTGGATACCGGGACATTCTTGAAGGCCAGGGTGGTATTGAAGGGGGCGACCTGGGTCAGGCGGTAGTCGAGGTTATCCAGCAGTGCGCGATGAATACCCGCGCCGAGACGGATCGCGGTCTTGCCGCTGGCAAAGGGTGACCAGGAGAGGCCCAGGCGAGGCTCTGGGAGGAACTTGGCCTTGTTGTCGGAAAGCGCATACTTGCCGACTGTCGGGTTGGTGTCGATGACCCAGTTGTTGAGGTTGTAGTTGGCGGCGCGATTTTGCGTCTCGCTCCAGTTGCTGGCTGACTCGAAACGGAAGCCCGCGCGGATTTCGAGTCGCGGAGTGACGCGAAAAGTATCTTCGACGAAGCCCGCACCGAAGAGAGCGCGGAAGCCAAGCGCTGTCGGAGCTGGAACGACGCTGAAGGTGGCGGCTGTGCCTTGCAGGAAGGTGGTGAGCGTGGAGAAGGAGGCCTGGCCGTACTGGTTCTGCGCCAAAAGGTCGTTGGCCTGCAGCCGCTGCAGCCATACGCCGGCCTCGATCTGATGACGGCCCACGGTATAGAAGATGTGGTCGTCGAAGGTGAAGAGGTTGCGCACGGCGCGGTTGTTCGAACCCACGTTGGCGCCTGCGGTTGAGACCTGGGATACGCCGTTCGATGCAGTTGAGCCCGCGATCACGATGGCTCCGACGGGTTTGCCGACGACGAACGGTGTAACGCCATCCACTGGAACTTCGCCGGAGAAGAAGAAGGCCGCGCGCGAGTAGCCGAAGCGGGCAGTGTTCAACAGACGCGGTGAGAAGACGTGCTGTTCCTGCAGGCTGGTGACCTGTTCGCGCACATTTTCGTTGATCCACGTAAGCGGATTCACTGTCGGTGTGTGTGCGGTTGAGTCATCGACGGTGTAGACGGAGAAGAACTGGTCCTTGCTGCCGAGGTTCCAATCGAAGCGCGTGGTCCCGAAGTCTTCGCGGATACGCTGTACAGGATTGGAGTAGGCGTACGCCAGGCCTGAGCCGAGATCGGGGCCGTTGGCCTGCGGCCACAGCTTCAGCAGATTAGCAACGCCGGGCGCCACGCCGACGTAGGTCTCTCCGGTCCCGCTGCTGTTGGGGACGTATCCCTGGCGCGCGCGATCGTTGGGAACGATGGCCTTGTTGGAGAGGCCAAGATTCTGGCGATAGCCCTCGTAGTTGGCAAAGAGCAGCAGCTTGTCCTTGCGGATAGGTCCGCCGACAGAGCCGCCGAAGTTGTTGCGCTGGAACTGCGGGAGGCGCTTGCCGTTGGCTCCTGGCTGATCGAAGTAGTTGCGGGCGTCGAGCGAGGAGTTGCGCAGGAACTCGTAGACGTTGCCGTGGTACTGGTTGGTGCCGCTGGCGGTAACGATAGAGATCTGCGCACCCTGGCGCTTACCGTAGTTGGCGCCGTAAGTGTCGGTGATGACGTTGAACTCGCGCACCGCATCGACGCCGAGAAGCTGTCCGCTGGCGCCGCCGGGCGTGACGTTGATCAGCGAGGCGCCGGTGTATTCAATACCGTTCAGAAGGAAGATGTTGTCCTGCGGCCGGCGGCCTGCAACGGAGAACATGGCGCCGACCGATGAGTTCGAAGTGCCGACTGAACCGGAGCGCTGACCGGTGTAGTTGACCACGCCGGGATTGAGAGTCAGCAACTGATCGTAGGAACGGCCGTTGAGGGGAAGCTCTTTTACGGCACGCTCATCGACAAGGCCGGCGGTCTGCTGGGTGGACAGGTTGACGACCGGCGGTGTGTCGACCACGGAGACCGCCTGCGAGATCTCGCCGACAGTAAGCCGGATGTCAGCAGTGACAGCCTGTCCGACGACGACCGGCACGGCGGTAAGAGTCTGGCGGGCAAAGCCGTCCTTCTCGGCACTGACAGACCAGCGCCCGATGGTGACGGAGGGTGCGGAGTAGCGGCCCTGTGCGTCAGTGGTCAGGTGGCGTTCGGTGCCCGTCTCTTCGTTACGGACAATGACGGTTGCATCGGAGATGGCGGCTCCGCTGGCATCGGTAACCGTGCCGGAGATGGAGCCGCCCACCATCTGGGCGTGGGCTCGGAGGAGGGCGAAGCTGGCGAATAGGAGCAGGAATGCAGCGAAATATGCGATACGGCGCATGGAGTCAATCTCCTTGTGGTTCTTGGGTGCGCGTCTGCAGGGTGCAGCGCGGCTTAGATGTGAAGTGAAAACTGGCCAGAAGATGCAGGAAGGTGCGCAATACCCGAACGGGTCAGCGACAACAACAACAGGATTCTGCGGAGGCGCGGCGTGACATTAACGAATGTCTCCGCGGATGAAGGTCCAGTAGACCAGTCCAAGTGTGACCAGGGCGATGAAGATCTCGCCGAGAATGCCGACCACGATGGGCCGCCAGCCTTGCCCGGTCAGGTCGCGCAGGTTGGTGCGCAGGCCAACTCCGGCAAATGCCGGAAGAAACGCCCAGCGCGAAAGATTGCTCAGGCTGGAAAGCTGCGAGGTATTGAAGAAGCTCGAAGAAGCGAGCACCGAGATGACGAGAAAGCCGAGGATGAACTTGGGGAACTTTTGCCAGAGGAACAGCGCCTTATTCGGTACATCGGGCGCCTGTCCCTTGGAAGCCCAGTAGACGGCGTAACCGAGAACGACAAAGCCGATGAAGGCAGAGCGAGCTGTCTTGGCGAGGATAGCGAAGCGTCCGGCAACATCGCCGTAGAGCGCGCCGGTCACGGTAGCCTCGGCAGTGTTGTCAACGGCCAGGCCGGTCCAGATGCCGTAGCTCTCCTGGCTTAGATGGAGCAGGTGGCCGATCGCCGGGAAGGTGAAGAGAGCGATTGCGCCCAGCGTGAGAATCGCGGCGATCGAGGTGGAGACGTCTTCTTCCTCGGGCTCGATCGCTCCGCGCGCTGCCATGATGGCGGTGACGCCGCAGATAGAGGAGCCGATGGCGAGCAGCGAGGTCAGCTTCGGACGCAGGCCGAAGA
>NZ_JBFRCY010000084.1:0-9246 GCF_052113305.1 Terriglobus sp. YAF25 | reverse complement strand
GCCTAATCCTGTGCATGGAACCTCGCAAGAGCAACGGATCTACTGTCTATAGCGTGTACGTACCTTCATGGGCTTCAGTTCCCCACCACATCAGATTTCGGCAGCTTCGTCCTGGAAAAACGCGGTTGTCGGCAGCGATCATTACTGGCGATATGCGACATATCGGTACTAATCCGAACCTCGACGTTGACGAGTCTGTGATGGCGGGCCTGGACCGAGAACGGTAGATGTACATCTATTGCCAGTATTGCAGTCCGTTGACCCAAGTTGCATCAATGTTGAATGCTTGTCTGCCCAATCCCATACTGTATTGCCGCTTTCAGAACATCGACTTTTATGTCTGCTAACGTTTTGAATTTGATGCAGTACCCTGTCACGCTTGCTTTGCCGAGATCCCGCCCAAATGTCTGGGCAAGATACTTCTTGTCCTCTACTCCCATAATGTAGGCGGAAATGCCTGTTGTATTAGCACTGACACCGATTTGATAGAACTCCTTGGTTTTTCCATTGGCATATTCGATCGTTTGGGATCCATACCCAATATTTGGGTTGGAGACGATTTTTCCCTTCTCGTCTTTCCCATCTAAGAACCACAACTTACAAGCCGGCATCAACGCCAAAATCATGCCATGTAGCTCTTGCATTTCGCTACGTTTGGGCTCCGGTTGAGCAGCAATGTACTCCTGGATTTGTTTCTGCACCGTCATGTTGATCTCCTTGGCCTGGCGGTAATCCAATCTCGAACAGGGAACAAACGAATTTGCCGATACAAGGCCCACTAAAACGCATATCGAACACCGAACTCGAGCCGACGTCCGGGATCAGCAAGCACGGCGCGATCGAAAGAAGGCGAGTCGAGAATACTCCCCATCGTCGTGACGTTGGTGTGATTCAACAGATTGGCTGACCGCAGGTTGAGACTCAATGTCTGTCTGCGATCGTTGGCTGCTTTGGGATTCAGCACAAAGCGCCTGGTGAGATTGGTATCGAGGTAGATGTTCCAGGGCATCAGGCCAACGTTGCGTGCGATGGTTCCGTTGCCGCCGTTGCTGACCAGCCATCCGTAGCGTGTAGCGATGGCTCCCGGTGTCGATGCGGTAGCTAACTCCGGGCGGTCGTTGAAATTGCCATCGCCATTACGGTCGGTTCCAGTCACCAGGTTGTAGGGTGTGCCCCCGAGCACGCGGAAGACATGGGCGATCGTCAACCCGAAGGGAAGCTGTGCCTGCCCGGAGGTGACGATATTGTGCCGGCTGCGGCCGCTGATCTGTGCCCATTCGCCCGCATCGGTATTAGAGGACTGCGGTGCAAAGGTTGGTTCTTTGTCGATGGTGCCCTGCAGATCGACATAGACATAAAGCGCGTAGAACTGGATACGCTTCGATGCGGAGCTGGCGAACGAGACCGTCTCGAGGTCGCCGATAACGGAGCCGGTCTGCTGGAACTGAAGAATGTTTTCGTAGCGCGGACCGGGACGCAGGCCCTGGGGATCGTTGTTCAGCGGCGAGTTGATATTGCGTGTGCGCAGCCCGCTCCACTGCCGGATATGGACCCAGCTTGTGCTGACGTTCCATCCCTTGGCCCAGCTGTAGCCCGCGGCCAACTGGCTCTGGATCGAGGGCGGCTGGGTGAGGGAAGGCGCGTTGCTGCGGATGGTTTTGATGATGGTGCCGGCGGGCATACCGGAGACGTAGAGCGGTGTGTAGATCGTCTGGCCTTTGCGTTGCGTTCCATCCAGCCGCCGCGCCTCGGCGATGGTGGTGGTGGCGACCGGTGTCAGAAAGAGCCCTAAGCGGCCGCTGAGTGACCATTTCCGTTTCTTGTCGGGCACCCAGGATGCGCCGAGTCTTGGAGTGATGTTGCTGACAGAGAGCGGCTCCGTCTGCACGGCATAGCGCAGACCTCCGGTCATCTGCAGCCGGTCGGAGAACTTCCACTGGTCCTGGACATAGAGCGATGCGCGGAACTGGTTGAAGTTGTTCCCCGGCTGACCTGCCACGTTGGAGAAGGTCGTTGCCGTACCGCCCGCCAGGTTGCGCTGTGCCCGGCGATACTGCTCCAGTCCGTCGAAGACGATGCTGGTGCCGGCGATGGGATTTCCCTGGGCATCCAGCTCCGGTCCGGTTCCACCGCCGAAGAGATAGGTTCCGTTGAAGCCCTGGAGAGTCTTGATCCGCTCAAAGTAATCCTCGACCTGCACGCCGAGCTTCAGCGAATGTTGCTTCCGGGTAACGACGACATCATCCAGCGCCTGGATTACGGTCTCGCGATTCCGCGAAGTCTGAATGTCAGCTCCACCCGAGGTGAAAGCGCCGGCGACCTGTGCCTGTGTCGCGGTGGAGTTAGGCGTGTCCTGCTCATCGCGATAGCGCACGCTGATGCGGAACTCCTGCATCAGGCGAGGCGAGACCGTCGTGACGTCACTCAGGCGCAGTGTATGTTCCGCCTGGCTACGGCCATAGCCTGCCTCCTGCAGCGTGATGCCGCCGGTGCTTACGTTTTCGAACTGATTCACGTTGGCGGTATAGCCGGCGATGAGGACGTTCCGTGGGCTGGTAAGAAAGCTGACCCGGGCATTGCCCTCCCACAGATGCTGTGGTGTCGGCACATTCTGCACCAGCAGCGCGCGGTTTCCGGCGGTGTCGAGCACCGTGGCGTTTACAACTGCAAAGTCGTTGATCTCGCGGTGTTCCAGGCTGAGCGAGAAGTCGCGATCGTGATGGAAGAGAGGGCCGCTGAGGTCGAAGCCGGTACGCCGCCGCGTCAGTGCTGCGCGCCTGGTCGAGAGCGGGTCTTTCGCATTGAACCCCGCCTCGCTGTCATTGAAGAACAGATCGCCGTGCAGCCGGCTCTGGCCGGGCTTGGTGTAGATCTCGATGCGTCCGCCGTCATAGGGGGCTTCTGTAAACTCCGCGGAAAAGAGATCGGGATTGATGCGGATGAACGCAATCGCGTTCTTCGGCGGCATGCGGCTTTCCAGTCGAAAGCCATCCACCGTAATCAGGGGGACACCGCCAAGACCGCCCGCAGCCGCGGTGTAGGACTGCAGCTGCCGCTGCAGATCATCCGGATCGTCGGCCAGGTCGGTAACCTCGCTGCCTGCCAGGGTGCGTTCTCCAGTGGCGGTATTGACCTGGGCCGAGGAGACGCTGATCTCCTCCTGAACGGACTCGATCTGCAGCACGACACGCAGACGGCCGGCGCGTGAGGGCGAGATGCTGACAGAGCGTTCCGCRAATCCATCGGCCGAGACCTGCAACGTATGCGTCTGTGCGCTGACGCAGTTGTAGGTGAATTCGCCCCGCTGGTTCGACCGCTCCGGGGGCAACTGATCGAGCGTCAGAACGGCGCCGACGATAGCGGCTCCGGTCGAGTCGACGACCTGGCCGTTAACAGCAATGCCCTTGGGGCAGGTCTCTTGTCCTGCAGCTCCGAGAGGAAGAAGGACCGTCAGCGAACAGAGCGTGACACGCTGCCGAAGATGGAGAAAGGCCAGCCTCATGCAATGTTCCGGGTGGGGTATCGGGCGGGAACAGCAGAACGGCCTGTTGCGTCGGGATTCGATGGGTACTTCTCAACCATGGAATAGGCGCCCTCGAAAATGCCGGATCAAAGTCACTGTACGGAGAAACAGCCAGGCTTTCAACGAAATATTCACCGGGCTCCGTAGCGGGAGACGAGCTATCGCATGCTCTGATCCAGTTCGTTCTGGCTGCGCAGCAATGCATCGCGCACAAAACGGATGTGGTCTCGTGTTGCGGTGGCGGCGCCCTCACGATCGCCCACCTGCAGCGCGCGGGCAATGGCATGGTGGGCCGCCGGTGTATCCGGCGAAGTGAGCTGGTAGGTCTGGCAGCGGCAGAGCCAGAGCTTGTCCTGGATATTGCTATGCGTACTTGAGAGCTGTTCGTTACCGGTAGAGACCACAATCAACCGGTGAAAGACGATGTCTTCTTCGATATATGCGGTCTTGTTGTCCAGCGCCAGCAGGTCGGTTGTGCGTTCCAGGCTCTGGTCCAGGGCCTCCATGAACTCCGCTGTGATGGGCACAATCTGCGTGGCATAGACCTCCAGAGCCTCACGCAGCTCGTACAGGTCAGAGATCTCTTTGGCGGTGAAGCGGCGAAGGTAGATGCCTTTGCGCGGTTCAATCCGCAGAAGGCCCTCGTTCTGCAAAGCATTCAAGGCTTCACGCACCGGCGATTTGCTGATGCCCAGGTGTTCGGCAAAGAAGCTTTCGGTCAGTCGCTCGTCGATCGAGAAGTTGCCGCCGAGGATGTACTGCTTGATGCTGCGGTGAGCCTGATCTGTCAGTGTTTCGAGGGGTGCAATCCGTTCCATTACCGGCATGTGTCAAAAGCCTTTCGCGCCGTGGGCGCACGGTCTTAGTTTATCGTTCAGAGGCCGGATTCCACTCTCTTGCCAGAGCGGTGACGATGGAAGCCAGCGCGTCCAGATCGCGCAGGTCCATCACTTCACCCGGGGAGTGAGAGTTCCGCAGCGGCCAGCTCAGCGCAACATCAGTCGAGCCATACCGCTGGAAGGCAGCACCATCGTTGCCTCCTCCGGTTACGCCGTACTGTACCGGAATATGGTGAGCCGTGGCGATGGCCTGCACCTGCCGTACATCAGCCCAGGGAACAATATTCGAGTTATCGACGGCGCGGACCAGGAAACCCTGCCCCAAAATGCCATCGGCATAGCGTTTTGACTCGAGCGGCGAGTCGGACGAGACGAACGTATCGATCGCGAAGACCGTCGCCGGAGTGGTTCCAGCTTTGGCGGAGGACTCAGCGTAAGCCACCGCACCCAGCAGGCCAAGCTCTTCGCGGGTCGACCAGACGAAGGTCAGATTGCGGGAGGGTTTCTCGCCCAGCTCCCACACGGCGCGGACCAGGGCGGCGCAGCCGACCCGGTCATCCAGGCTGCGGATGGAGACACGCCGGTTCAGCAGTGTGTGGAAGGTCTTGGGAATAGTGACGAAGTCCCCGGCCTTGATCCCCATTGCGGCGACCTCCTCGGCGGAGCCGGCGCCGACGTTCAGCGTGGCCGGCGACCGGAAGTCCGTAGGGAAGTGGAACTGCGCGGTGTCGAAGTTTTGAGGCAGACCGACAACGGCGGAGCGCATACCCGCAGAGGTGTGCACCACCGCAGGATGTCCCCAGTAGAACGAGGTAGTGCCTCCGCCTTTATTGTCGAGCTGGATCRTGCCGTCCGCATCAATCGCGCGGATGCGGAAACCAAGCTCGTCTGTATGCGCCATGAAGACGGTATTGGGTCCGGTGGTGGGACCGAGGTGGAGCACGAGATTGCCGGCAGCGTCCGTGGTTGGATGCGCCCAGGCGGGCAGCATCTTCTCCACGGCCTCACGCGGCATTGTCTCTACTTCACTGACGCCGTAGGCCAGGGTGAGTGTCTTGAGCAGGGCATCGTTTGCGGGAGCCGCGTTTGGCCGCGAGATCGCGGTATAGGTTGCCGGTGCAGGCGTGGCGGGAGTGAAGGTCGGAATAGAGACGCCGAGGTACTTGCCGACGATCGCGGCGAGAGCATCGAGATCGTGCGCATCAATCATCTCGCCCGCGGTCAGCGGATAGAGGATAGGCACGCTCAGGTGAGCGGTCTTCTCCGGCAGTGTGGGGGCGGGGCCATAGCCGCGTGTGACAAAAGACGCGCCCTGCGCCTGTTGTAGCGATGCGGCGTTAAGCCAGTCGCCGGACTTCGAGGAGCCGGAGAGCGTCAGCACAGCTCCCGTGCCTGGTTTCGGGAACGTCGGTAGAGGCTCATTGCGCTCGGCGGCTGTACGCACCGGCCGTAGCGTTCGGCCGAGATAGAGCAGCTCATCCGGATGCGTCTGCTGCAGCACCCGCGCCAGGCCGCGTGAACCGGCCCACTGCTGGGTCACGAAGGCGAGGGTGACAGTGCCATTGGGGGTACCGTGGCCAAGCGCTTCGGCCGTAGCCAGCAGGAGGGCGGCGCCGAAGCGGTCGCCGACAGCCGTGCCGGAGTAGGTATGAGTTCCTACGACAGAGAGGGAACGCTCGGCGGCGAGCGGGCTCAGCAGATCGACTCCGCTGGCCAGCACCTCCGCGCGCGAGCTCGCACCCAGATCGACGTAGAAGTTGTCGATATCGTCAGGGTCAGGCACGGCGGCGCGTCCGGGCGTGAGGTGAATGGAAAGTCCGGCGACGATGGCAGGGCGCTGCTCACCCTTGCGTGTGGTGATCACCATCGGCTGGGCGTTGTGCATCTCGTTGTAGTGCGGCGGAAGCCCAGTCTGCGGAAGGCGGGTAACGCGCAGATAGCCGTCGTCCTCGATATGGCTGACGACGTATCCCGGCTCATCGATCGGAGCGACTAGAAGTCGATGCGGGGCTCCGGAACCAAAGGTGACGAGGACGTTCCCCATGTTGTCCCGCTGCGGATGGAATGCGGCGAGACGCTGTTCGATGCGGTGGGAGAGCTCTGTCTCATAACCGCTGACGGCAAGGGTATCTGTCAGGGATTTGAGGGCGCCGGCGGGTCCGGCATTTTGAGCAGACATGGCAGCCGTACCGCCGAGGAGACAAACAAATGACAGGAATCTTAGACGCATACCGTCCTTAGGCATGGGGATTTCGTTTGGTATCTGATATATTACGTCGCTAAGCGGTCCCATTATTTACCCAAAATTTAAGACCCGGAGAGGACGCCTTGCGAGAGGCGCGAATCTCCGGAGACACGGTCTCTGGAAAGAAAGGCTGCAACGCATAGCCCTATCTGCCGGAGGTCCAGGTAGTTCGTTTGGAGGTCGTTTTATGAGAAAGCTATTGACCATGGTCATCGCCGTTACGCTGGCGGTAACTGCCGCAAAGGCGCAATCCACCGCAACACTTTCAGGTACTGTGAAGGACTCGTCCGGCGCCGTACTGAGAGATGCACAGATTTCCGTGCGCAATCTTGGCACGGGCATCGAACGTACCATCACCTCTGACAGCGCAGGACAGTTTGTTGTTCCTTCGTTGCCTCCAGGGGACTACACCGTCAAGGTAACCGCAAGCGGCTTTGGCTCCTACACCGTCGAGAAGCTGACGCTGCAGGTTGACGCGAAGACCAACATTGATGTGCCGATGTCAGTGGCATCGACCGGTGAGAGCGTCCAAGTGGACTCCAGCGCTCCGCTCATCGACTCAGAATCGATCACCGTCGGTCAGGTCATCGATCGCCAGACGGTGCAGGAGGTGCCGCTCAACGGCCGACACTTCCTCGACCTGACGGTACTGACACCCGGTGGTGTCACCGCCCCGGCGGCCGGCAGTCTTACGACGCCGAGCCGTGGCTTGGGCGCCAACTCGTTTGTTACCGCGGGCAACCGCGAAGACTCAGCCAACTTCCAGATCAACGGCGTCAACCTGAACGATATGGTGCAGAACCAGATCACGTTTCAGCCTTCGATCAACACCACCTCTGAGTTCAAGATCAATAACCAGACCTTTTCGGCGGAGTACGGCCGCTCGTCCGGTTCCGTCGTTAACGTCAGCACGCGCTCGGGAACGAATCAGTTCCACGGTGAAGCCTTCGAGTATCTGCGCAATGAGGCGCTGGATGCGCGCAACTATTTCAACCCCAAAGGACAGCACATCGCTCCACTGAAGCGACATAACTTCGGCGGCGCTCTCGGTGGTCCTATCTGGAAAGAGCATACTTTCTTCTTCGCCAGCTACGAAGGCCTGCGCCAGGCACAGGGTTTGACCATCAACAGTGGTGTGCTGACCGATGCGCAGCGTGCCGGTGTTACTGATCCTGTGGCGCAGAAGCTGCTGACTCTCATCCCGAGAGCGAACGACAGCACCGGCACCCGCTATCTCGGCATCGCCGCCGGGCCCGTCAGAACCGACCAGGGCACGCTGGATATCAGCCATGTCTTTAGCCCCTCCGACACGGTGCACGGTTTCTACGCAATTCAGAAGGACAACCGTACCGAACCCACGCTGCAAAACAACACGATCTCGGGCTTTGGCGACAATCGTGCAGCCACCCGTCAGATTCTCACGCTGAACGAGACACACATCTTCAGCCCGAGGCTGGTGAATGAATTCCGTCTGGGCTTCAACCGCATCTCGATCTCGTTCAACCCCAATGTGACCACCGATCCGACTACTCTGGGTCTGAGCACCGGCACCAGCGGTCCGGTTGGAATTCCGCAGATCACCATCACTGGCCCGAACCTTAACTTCGGTGGACCTTCGGGATTCCCGCAGGGACGCTTTGACACGCTGGGCATTCTCTCCGATGCGGCAACCTACACTGTAGGCAAACATTCGCTTAAGTTCGGTGGCGAGTTTCGCCGCTTCCTCAACGCAAACTTCTCAGGAGACACGGGCACCATCGGCTTCAATACTGTGGCGAACTTCCAGGCCGGCCGTGCAAACAGCTTCACTATCACGCCGACACAGACTACAAGTCGTATCTACGTCAATGCAGTGGGCGGATTCCTTCAGGACTCGTGGAAAATCACGCCTACCCTGACGGCTGAGCTCGGCCTGCGGTTTGAATGGAATGGTTCACCAGTGGACGGGGCTAACCGCTTGGTGCTCTTCGATCTGCCAAGCACTTCGCTTTACCAGGTGGGCACCAATGGCATCGGCAACAGTCCCTACACACAGAATTACAACTATGAGCCCCGTGTTGGTTTCTCGTATGACGTCTTCGGCAACAACAAGACCGTGCTGCGCGCGGCCTATGGTTACATGGCTGACCAGCCGGAGAGCAATGTCGTAAGCGGACTGAATGGAAATCCACCGTTCGCCAACCGTGTGACCTACAGCAACGCAACCACCACGATTCCACTGTCGAGTCTGTACGCTTCGGCCGGCGCCGCAGGTATCGGCATCAGCGGAGTCCAGCGCAACCTGCGTAATGCTTATACAGAGACCTTCAACTTTAACGTGCAACAGGAGCTCCCGTGGGGACTCGTCGGATCGATCGGCTACTACGGTTCCGTCGGTAAGCATCTGCGGACGCCGCTGAATGTGAATCAGCCGAATGCCTCGGGTGTGCGTCCGTTTCAGGCGATCTCCGCAAGCAGTCCGATCTCGCGGAACGCAAACATCAGCGGCGTCAACATCACGCAGGTATCGTCCATCGGCATGTCGAACTACAACGCCATGTGGTTGACCATGCGGAAGAACTTCCGCAATGGCCTGAACTTCAACTTCAACTACAACTACTCAAAGTCGCTGGACACCGGCTCTCTGAGCGGTACAGTCC
>NZ_JBFRCY010000083.1:0-9283 GCF_052113305.1 Terriglobus sp. YAF25 | reverse complement strand
GCCTGCAATAAGGTTGAGTGCGCCGACGATCCGGTCTTCCGCTTTGACCTGGGCTCCGGTCTCTGAGGAGTTGTTTGTGTCGGTGTAGAGTTCACCGCCCTGGATCCAGTCAGTCTCAGCGGCCATCATGGTCGAAGAGATACTGTCTTCCGTGTGCGTAAGGTCACGGCAGGTCTCTTGATTCACGTTCTCCGTGGAGGAGTTGAAGATGCTTTGGCCGAACCAGCTTGGATTGCCGCGTGGCGAAGCCGCATGACTGGAGCCGTCGATCGCATTGAGATAGAAGAGATCGGGAACCCTGCCCAGCCACATGGTGCGGGCTTGATTAAGCAGTGTGCGGTTCTCGGTCAAGACGGCGATCTGCATGGTGCCATCGATCATGCTCATGTCCCAGTTCCCGTTGACTCCCGAGCCATTCTGGATAACGGGCTGATAGACATTGATCAGCATGTTCTTGAAGTTGGTGAAGCCGGTGCTGGACCATCCGGAACTGGCGCCTGAGGACGTGCGGCCGTAATAGAGGATCTCCGCGGCGCGTGGCCACTTTTCGGCGTCCCAGCCGGACTGTAATGGACCGTTGGAGCAGTCGGTGCCGCTCGGGCAGGAAAGACCGTTGGTACCGGCATAGCCCTGGAAGCTCGCCCAGGCGTTCATGATGTTCATCGCATTGTTGGCGTAGGTCTGGTTACCGGTGAGGTACCAGAGCAGCGCCTGGACGTAGGCCGCATTGGAATCGTTATCGGCGGCCTGACAACCATGATTGGGGTTGGAGTTTGCTCCGCACTGACTGATGCCGCCGGGGTAATAACCCTGGACGGCGTAAGTCGTGGATCCATAGCTTGAAGCCATGGCCTTGTTCACCTGGTTGCCGACTGTGAGGTCTCCATTTTGATAAGCAGTGCGGGTGGCAAGCAGCTGTTGCGGGCTTACAACAATACCCGGATGAACCCATGTCTGGGCAGTGGCAATGGTACTGGCAAAGACGACGGCGCAAGCGATGGCGAAGGCCAGAGCCA
The DNA here is from genome assembly GCF_052113305.1 of Terriglobus sp. YAF25. NCBI lineage: Bacteria > Pseudomonadati > Acidobacteriota > Terriglobia > Terriglobales > Acidobacteriaceae > Terriglobus > Terriglobus sp. YAF25. The sequence goes on along the minus strand of NZ_JBFRCY010000083.1, from coordinate 8,267 downwards.
TTGGCCTGCCGAAGGGAGTGATTCTCATGCAGATGCTCCTCTGAGTTGTGTGAGATGCGATGGTGCCGAAGCTGGCCAGCTTTGAGCGGCACCATAGGAGCACTGCCAAAAGATAAATGTCAAGTACGAACTAAATAAACAATCGGTTGTTTAGAGGATTCTACGAATCCTCTAAAAATGAGACGATTCGAGGTTTGGTCTGCCAGGTAACGCAGCTACTCAATCCTTAGAGCTTCGACGGGATTGATTGACGCCGCACGTCTTGCCGGAACCAGGCCCGCAATGCAGGCCGCCAGACCAAGTATGGCGAGCGCTCCCAGCAAAATGCCTGCGTCCACACCCGTGACCTGGTATAGCTGCGACCGCACGAAACGCACGCATATCAGTGTGGCCGGAACGCCGATGGCCAGGCCGATGATCACCTGCAAAATAGCGCCACGCAGGATCATGGCCATCACGCCACCCCTGTCGGCTCCCAGAGCCATGCGTATGCCAATCTCATTCGTTCTGCGTACGACCGTGTATGCGGTTACGCCATACAGCCCGATAGCCGCCAATAACAATGCCAGCCCGCCGAACATCATAGTCAGCCGCGAGAGCAGCCTCTCCTCAGTGAAGCGGTCAGCAATCTGCTCATCGAAGGTTTGGAACTTTACGACAGTAAGGTTCTGGTTAATGGCGGCAAGAGTTCGCCTCGCGATCGTCTCCATCTCGTGGATGGGCCGGTCAGTCTGCACGACCAGAGCACCAGCATAGAGGCCGAGATCGTCCTCGATGGGTCCATCTGTCGCCAGGCGCTGGAGTGTCGGTAGGAAGACCATGAGATGGTCTGTCCATCGCACCGTGGTATAGACGGTATCCTGCACAACGCCGACGATCTCGTAGTCTCCGGGGTGAGTTTCGGCGGTGCCGATGCGCCTGCCGATCGGGTTGGTATCTCCAAAGAACTTTTTCGCGAATGCCTGATTCACCACGGCAACTCTGGGAGCGGTCGGGGTATCGCCGATACCGATGTTTCGCCCGGCCAGCACCTTGGTGCCCACCGAGTCGAAGTACTCCGGGTTAACACGTATTACCGAGGCACCGTGGCTAACATTCGGCAAGCCTTCCGCGTTCCAGCCCCAGCCGTTATTGTTGTCTTCCATCGGCGTGTAGCTGGTGATGCCAACCTTCTGCACTCCGGGAACGGCGTGAAACCGGTCCTCCATCTCGCGATACAGAGCTTCAAGCTGCGTCTGCTTGTAGCCGGCAGCCTGAGGATTGATATGGACGATATAGCGATTCCGCGTTTCCAGTTTCATGTCGGTGTTCTCGAGCTTGCGCAGACTTTGTGCGAATAGTCCCGCGCCGACCAGAAGCACAAACGAGAGTGCGGCCTGTGTGACGACCAGCACCTTCTGCAGTTTCGAGGTTCCGCCGGTCGTCGTCCTGGCGCCGCTCCGCAGCACATCCGCCGGTTCCGTCCTCGACGCGACAAATGCCGGAGCCAGGCCGAACAATAGCCCGGTCAGTACGCTGAGTCCGATAGAAAATGCGATGACCGCGGTGGAAGGGGCAGCCTCAATAGGCACTCCGTGTTCGCCGGGAAACGCGAGCGACAACAGAATCCGTGTTCCTCCGTATGCCACGACCAGCCCGAGAAGGCCACCGATTCCGGAGAGCAAGATACTTTCCGTCAGCAGCTGGCGGATCAGACGATCGCGTCCCGCACCCATGGCTGCGCGTACTGACATCTCGATCTTCCGCGTCATACCGCGCACCAGCAGCAGATTTGCGACATTGGCGCATGCCACCAGAAGCACAAGGGCCGCGGTCCATGTCAGCAGGTGGAGATGAGCACCGTAGGCCTCCTGCATCCACATAATGCCATTGCCCGCGGGCGTGAGGGTCACATGGGAACGCGCGAGCTTCGTCTTACCTGCCTCAGAGGTAAAGTTGATGCGTGTCTTGAGTAACGCTTGCCGCAGCTGTGCGCTCAGTTTCTCCTGTAACGGAAGCGTTGCTGTTCCTGGTTTTACCCTGCCCAGGATGTACAACCAGTTCGTGTTCGGGTCATGCACATACGGTACGTTCATGATTGAGGGCATGGTCTCGATCGGCAGGTAGTAGTCCGGAGGAGTGGCGACGAGGCGGTCTCCGTAGAATCCTTTCGGTGCAATGCCGATAATGGCAACCGGCTTGGTATTCACCCAAAAGGTTTTGCCTACGATATCTGGATTTCCATTGAAGTCTCGCTGCCATGCGGCATAGCTGATCACTGCCGTCATCGGTGCGCCCTTCGTGTCATCTGCATCGGTAAACAAGCGCCCTGCATAGGGACGCAATCCGAAGGTTCGGAAGTAGTTGCCCGAGACATACTCACCCATGACCGATTGAGGCAGAGCGCCCGGGGCATCACCCCGCACGGTAACAGGACGGAAGGTGAAGCCGGCCTGGATAGCCGCCAGCTCCACAAACTCGGGAGAGCCTTTCTTCATCTCTTCGTAGGCTTCCGTTGAAAAGAGCGAATAATCGCCGTCGTTGCGCCAGCCGGAACCCACACAGCAGTCGTTTATGGCTCCGCCGCGTACCAATGTGGACGGATCGGCCGCAGGAAGGCTGCGAAGCAGAATGCTGTTGACCAGGGTGAAGATTGCCGCATTCGCTCCAATTCCCAACGCCAGCGTAAGCAGTACGGTTACCGTAAACGCGGGCGTTTTCTTTAGCTGCCGCAAGGCATAGCGAAGATCCTGAGCAAAGGTGGTCATTGCAGACACTCCTCCATGAACAAAGAACACAACAGCATGTGGACGGCCATGCAGTTCATCGTCGTTGACTCCGAAAAATCAAAGACTTCAATAGTTGAGCTACCCGCGGTTATGTCCGGAAGTGAAATCACGCGTCCAGTTCCGGACAATAAGGTTCAGGACTTATTTGCGCTGTTAGCAGCCATCTGAGGGAATGATCGTTCGGCTGTGCCCGCGGGCAGCCGTACCTCAGCGACGCAGCCTGTCACTCCGTCGGTCCGGTTCGCCAGCCGTACCGCTCCAGCATGTCCTTCGGCGATCTGCTGCGCGAGCACCAGGCCGATGCCTGTCCCGGTAGGTTTGGTGGTGTAAAAGGGCACAAACAGATTGCTCGCATTGCTTAGTCCTGGGCCGTTGTCGAGGATGGAGATGGTGACCTCACCGTCAACCTGCCGCCATGCGATGGACACGCTCGCGATGGCCGCATTCTCCGCATCCGGACCTAACGCGGCCTCGGTTGCGTTGCGCACAAGATTGATCAGCGCCTGCTGCAACTGGTCGGCGTCGGCCTGGATGACACACTCCTCGCCATCGATTACACGAACGCGAAGCCGTGTCTCCAGCTTGGCGACTCTCTGAAGCAGACTGTTTACCTCCACCGGAGCAAGCCGTGGAGCAGGCAAGCCCATGAGTTGCCGGTAGGCCTGCAGAAAACGATTGAGCGACTCGGACCGGTTTTCAATGACCTCCAAGCCGCGATCGAAGTCTTCCAGATCTGTGGCGCTGATGCCCGGCCGCAATTGTCCGCGCAAACTGGCGGCGATGGACTTGATCGGGGTGAGGGAATTGTTGATCTCGTGGCCGAGCACACGAATAAGCCGTTTCCATGCCAGCCGCTCTTCTTCCCTTAACGCCGAACTGACGTCTGCCAGCACCAGCAGTTGATGGGGAACGCCGTGAAGACGAAAGCCGGTGCGTTTCACCATCCATCGGCCGGGTTGGGCGCCGGTATCCATCGTCAGCAGATCTTCATCGGCAGCGCCGGCGAAGCGTTCCAGACCAAGCTCTCGTGCAGTGCGTCCCAGGGCAGTGCGTATCTTCAGTCCGAAGACGTGTTCTGCCGCTGTATTCAGCAGCTTCAAACGCCCCTCAGGATCAAAGGCCATGACCGGGGAGTGCATGGAGTCAACGACACGCTCGACAAGCGCAATCGCCTCCAGCGCGCCGGCGCGCTGCGACTGCAACATATTGGCCAGGGCATTGATCTCGATAGCGAGATCTCCGATCGCATCTTCGCGTCGCGCACCTCGCGCACGGAACGAATAATCGTCCTCCCGCAACGCCGCTACGACGTTGGTAAGCGTTTGCAGGGGGCGAGTGATCTGTTCCATCACAATGGAGGTGAGAAAAGCCCAGAGCAACAGATAGAAGGCGAGCAGGATCACCGTCACAATCACATCGACGGCATTCGCATACAGTAACCACCAGCAGAGAGCGAGACCGGGAGTTCCGAAGGCCCAGAAGAACACCCGTAAGCGCCACTCAAAGCTCAGCCGCTTCTTCGAGCGCTGCAACGGAATGCGTTGTATCGTTGGTCCGCTTGCGGGCTGGTGCTCAGAGTCCATACTTTTCGATACGGCGATAGAGAGCTCCGCGGCTTAGGCCCAGGGCATCTGCCGCGTGGCTCACATTCCCGTTCGCACGGGCAAGCGCCTTCCGAATAAGAATAGCCTCAACCGCTTCAAGACTCATATCGTCCAGGCTCTGAGAGGCAGAGCTGCGATGTTGCGCCTGCAGACCAAGGTTTGACGCTTCAATCCGTGTTCCTCTCGCCATCAGCACAGCACGTTCCACGGTATGGTCGAGCTCGCGGACGTTGCCAGGCCAGCCGTATTGCAACATCTGTTGCAAGGCATTCGCCTCGAAGCCCTCGAGCTGGCGGCGGTAGCGCGCAGCGTACTTTGCAAGGAAGTGTGCCGCCAGTGCGGGAATATCCTCGCGGCGATCCCGTAGCGGGGGAAGAGAGATCTCCACCGTATTCAACCGGAAGAGCAGGTCTTCGCGGAACCGGCCGGCTTCGCATTCGGCTCGCAGGTCGGCGTTGGTTGCCGACAGCATACGTACATTCACCTTCTGGGTGCGCGACGATCCTACGCGCTCCATCTCCCCGGTCTCGAGCACGCGCAGCAGCTTGGCCTGCTGACGGACGGGGATATTGGCAATCTCATCCAGAAAGAGTGTTCCGCCGCTGGCCAGCTCAAAACGTCCAATACGGTCGGTACGGGCATCCGTGAAGGCGCCTTTCACATGGCCGAACAGCTCGCTCTCGAAGGTGCCTTCAGGAAGAGCACCCGTATTGACAGCGACTATTGCGCGATCGGAGCGCGTTGAGAGGCGATGTAACGTCTGAGCGACGACTTCCTTGCCTGTGCCGTGTTCGCCGGTGATCAGCACGTTGGCATCGGAGGGGCCGATGCGTGCCATCATCTCGACCACACTGCGCATGGCCGGCGCCGATGCGATGAAGTCAGGAGCGCCTGAGGTGCGGAGGAGACGGTTTTCTGCCTCGAGCCGCTGCATGCGCCGCTGGCTGCGGTAGAGTTCCGTTTGTGTGCGGAGAACACTCAGCAGGCGGGCGTTCTCCCAGGGTTTCTGGATGAAGTCGCTGGCTCCCCGGCGCATAGCCTCGACGGCAAGGTCGATGTTGCCCCAGGCCGTCATCACGATGACCGGAAGCTGCGCGTCGATCTCTTTGATACGGACAACCAGCTCCAGTCCTTCCTGGCCGGAGGTGGTGTCCCGCTCATAGTTCAGATCGATGAGAACGCCGTCGAACTCCTCGTGCGCAATCGCCTCCAGCGTCAGGGCCGGGGTCCGAACCAGCTCCAGGTCGTAGCCTTCGGGCTTGAGCAGCAGGCGAATAGCCTCAAGAATGTGCGGCTGATCGTCGGCGACAAGTAGTTTGCCGGCCTGCCTTCGATCCGATCCCTTCGCATCTGAAACCATTACTGCCTCTGCCATGTATCCAATCCCAACTGTTTTACTGTCCGCCTGGAACCGTTCCGGTTCTCGCTGATTCTATCGAAATGTCGTGCGATTCCAGTGTGACACCCAGAGTCCGGTCGAGCTCGACCTTTGCTTTCTGATAGGCCGTCATTGCGGCTACCAGGGTAGACTCCGCCGTGGATAGGTCGCGCCGAGCCGTGAGTGTCTGCAGATTTGACCCTGCGCCCAACTCTTGCTCCTTGGCGGTAATATCGAAGGTCCGCTGCGCGAGATCCCGTGCTTTGCGGGCGGACTCCACACGGGCACGGCTCTGTTGCAGCGTGTATTGCGCGTTGCGCACCTCGATGCGGATTTGCTTTTTCAGCTCCTGGGTGCGCAGCTCCGCCTGGCGCGTTTCCAACTCCGCGCGGTATTGGTCCGACTTGGCAACCCTGTTGCGGATAGGGATATTGACGTTGATGCCGACATAGTAGTCCGGGGCAGAGTTATTGAAGGCGCCGTTTACCGCTCCATGCCAGTCCATGGGTTGAGTGGACGCAACACCTGCGGAGGGATTCGGAGGGCCGGCGAGACCGCTGCCACCGTAGTACGCGGAGAGCGAGACGGTGGGAAGCAGGGCATTGCGCGCCGCGCCGAGGCTGATTCCACGGTTTTGCAGATCGATGTCCGACTCGATCAACTCAATGCGGTTTTTCAGCGCGAGCGTAATACTGTCACCGGTCGCCGCGGAGGCGGTGTCTGGTGCACTATCGACCGAGCTGGAATCGGTCGGCTTCACCGGCATGGCTTCCAGAGTTGGATCGTCGAGGTTCTTGGTCAGGGCATTTTTGATCAGCAGTTCCTGAAACTGCAAGGTCGTCTTCGCGACCGTAAGGTCCTGCTCCCGGTTGGCAACCTCAGCTTCGTCCTTCAGTACATCCATCGCCGGAATCGCCTCAAGCGCGAGCTCCTTGCGGGCACTGTCGAGCGTTTGCTGGGCGAATGTCAGCGTGCTGCTCTTTACCTGTTCATCTTCGTAAGCAGCGACCAGGTCCCAATACATGTTAGCGATCTGGGTAACGGTGCTGACTACCTGCAACTTGAAGGCTTCGTCGGAGATCTTCCGATTGTTCTTCGCAATGCGCAGATAACGAAGATTGGGTCCGAAGCCGAAGCCGGCCAGCAACTGCTGTTGCAGTGCGATGTGGTAGTAAGTGTTCAGCGTGGGGTTGAGGTAGCTGCGCGGGCTGTTGGTTGCGGTACGGTCGTTGTTGAAGACAGCCACTAAAGATGTTCCGGTAGGGAACGCCTGCGAGTAGCTGATGTTCCCGGTCGTCGTGTTCTGCTGCAGCTCCAGTACGCCGTAGATCGAGATATTTGACAGAGGCTGAGTATAGTGCTCGAGGTTTACGGTCCCCGTAATGGAAGGGTCGAACGATGGGACGTTGGTGCCGGTACCGAGTGTCGACTGTACCAGACCCGACGCTCCCGAGCCGGCTCCGCCTGCACCGCCTGAGGTACCACCGGCGCCCGCGCCTGCCGCTCCTGAACCAAAGCCTCCTACACCTCCACCCGGTGTGTTCTGCACGACGCCGGTGTTGACGCCTCGGAACGATCCGCCGGCGCGGGTACGAAGGACGTCCGCCTCGGCGATCGGCAGGTTGTAGCGCGCGATTGCCAGGTCGAGATTGTTCTCCAGTGCGAGTGCGATCGCGTCCTTCAGGCTTAGCTCCAGCACGCCGTTGCGGATCAGTTGATCGATGCGCGGCGTATTGGAGAGATTCGGCGGAGGAACGCTCACGGCGCGATAGGTATTGATCGGGTTGCTGGAGTGAGGAATGTCCAGACGCAATGCCGGTGTGGGCGCCTGTGTCGCTGGCGCTGCGTTCTGTGCTGTTGCCGTTACGCTCACCGCCGCCAGCAGTGCGGCTGATCCCAGTTTTCTTCCGATCACGAACGTACCTCCTGCAGCGGAGGTTGTGCTGCGCCGGCGGTGTCGGAGTGGACCCATCCATCTCGCAGTTCAATGGTGCGTGTGCCGTAAGCAGCGTTCGTTTCGGAGTGCGTGACCTGCACGATCGCCGTGCCTTCCTGATTCAGTTGCCGGAACATCTCCATAATCTCTTGTGCCTGTTTTGAATGCAGATTGCCTGTCGGTTCGTCGGCGAGCAGCAGCGCCGGTTTATGAATCATGGCGCGGGCGATGCCCACCAGTTGCTGTTGTCCGCCGGAGAGCTGGTGTGGGTAGAGGTCTTTTTTTGCGACCATCTGAAAGCGATCAAGCGTGTCTGCCACCATCGCCTGCCGTTCGCTACGGGGGATGTCCTTGTAGGACAGGGGAAGATCGATGTTCTCAGCGACCGTCATGTCGTCAAGCAGGTGATAGCTCTGGAAGACCATGCCTATCTTTTGCCGAGCGAGATCGGCGCGCTGCTTGCGGTTCAGGCGGTGGACAGCGACGCCATCGAAGTCGAACTCACCTTTCCACTGGTCATCGAGCATCGCGAGCACATTCAGCAGCGACGACTTGCCAGCGCCCGAAGGGCCCATGATAGT
>NZ_JBFRCY010000082.1:0-16088 GCF_052113305.1 Terriglobus sp. YAF25 | reverse complement strand
CCCATGCACCGGGTGCCCCGGGTCCCTGGGGGACCTGGGTATTCGCGCTACGCGCGAACCGCCTTTCGATAGCCACTCCTCCAACCCGGGTGCCCCACCCTCGGGGTCCCCACGAACTTCGTTCGTTGGGGTGAACACTCGCAACGCTAGGGTGGGCGGGAAACCACAAGAACTGAGAGGCCGTTTCATGATGAAACGACGAAGAACAGGAAAGCGGGTCCTTCACCTACGGTTCAGGATGACAAACAAAATGTATCGCTCCATTACCCACCCTAGCGTTGCGAGGGTAGGGCACCCTGGCTGGGATAGATTCATCGTCTCCAAGGCATCTGCACCGTATAAACCGGAGTCGCCGTCACACTCTCCTGCTTCACCGCCAATAACTTCCGCTTCCGCAACCAACCCACCGCCGTCTGCGCCGCCGACCGGGACAATCCCGTCTCCTCACCTAACACCGCATAACTGATAGCAACCGGTTCCCCGGTCCGCTGCTGCTCCGCATACAGCCACAGATAAATCAGAAACGCCGCCGGCTTCCGGTCATGCCCTACCAGATCACGAAGCAACGTCTGCGGAATATAAACATCGAGCGGAATGGACTTCATAGCTATACCTGTGAATGGTATAGCAACGAATACCACATTGAGTTCGATCAACTTCAGGGGTAGCCTCTCCCTCGGAGATAACACCATGATTCGCGGCATCAAGTTCATCAGCGTTCCGGTCAAGGACCAGGACGCATCGCTGAAGTTCTATACCGAGACGCTCGGCTTCAAGGTCAAGACCGACCAGGAGTTCGTCCCCGGCGGACAGCGCTGGATCGAGCTCGCAATCCCCGGCTCCGATACCGGCCTCGCGCTCTTCACACCCGAAGGTCACGAAAACCGCATCGGCACCTTCCAGCCCATCAGCATGTGGTGCGACGACGTCTTCGCCACCACCGACCAGTTGAAGCGCAAGGGCGTGACCTTCTTCAAAGATCCAAAGAAAGAAGACTGGGGAACCGCCGCCATCTTCGAGGATGTGGATGGGAATAAGTTTGTGCTGAGCAGCCGGTAACTGGAGCACGGTCCTATCCTTTTGTCATTCCGTAGCAACGCGGAGGAATCTGCTTCTCGTCTTCGGACAAACCAGTGCGGGATAACAAAACGATGAATCGGAATTGAACTGGCAACGCCCGTTAGAGCCCATATCCCTGGAACAGCCCATACACCGGGTGCCCCATGTCCCTCGGGGACATGGGGCACCCGGTGTATGGGTTGATCGAAGAGCATGGGTGAACCCCATATGATCGGAAACTATCGACTCCTCAGAAACTCTGATCCGTCTCCAATGACTGCACCTTCGCATCAAGATCAGCCTGAGCCTGTACGCGTCTCTGTTTGAGCACATCCTGCTCTTTCCGCAACGCGGCGATCTGGTCTTCCTGTTCATTCAACTCACGCGTATAACGCCGGATCAGATCCCGCTCTTCCGCTGAGCTCTTCAACGCCGAGAGATTGTTACGCAAACGGTCCTGGTCTTTGCTGATGTTGTCGATCTGCGTCTGCTTCTCTTGAATCTGCGTATCGATCTGCGCAACCTGGTGGCGCGCTTCCAGAATCGGCTGAAGCTGCTGCCGCAACTTCGGATCGTCGCCGTTGGTACGGATAATCGCATCGAACGTCTGCTCATTCATCGTCGCCAGGCGCCAGCTCTGCGCAATGGTATGACGCTCGCCGACATGCAGCCGCACTGTCTCTCCAGGAGCAGTAGCAACGCGATAACGATAGGCATTGGGCGTAGTCTCCGCAGGAGCAGTATCTGAATCGAGCTCCCATCCGTTACGGCGCGCATGCTCCACAACCACCATGCGCGGCGAGGTACCGGAGTTATGGACAACGTAAGTAATCTCCGCGATCTCGCGATTGCTCATCTTCAAGACGCCCTGATGGATGGTCGCCTGCTGCAGATGGCGTGAATCCAGTCTCGACTCCGTTGAGACGCGTACAGCATCATCCGCCGCGTAAGAGAGCAGCCGGCGCTCATTGGGATGAATAGGATCGAGCAAGCCTTCGCCACCGAAACTTCCGTTTTCGATGATGGAGAAGCTGCCGCGATCGAGTGTGGCTCCCGTAGAGTTCGTGAGCCACAAGGCGCGCAGCGGACGCGTCTGCACAGACGACCACAGCGTCACCCGCTCGACATCGACCTTCGACTGCAGGACCGGCACCATTGCGGACTCGTTCTTGCGAATGGTGATGGGCTGGTTCAGCTTGTACTCGAAGTAATCGTCGTATGCTGTAGCCGCAGCATTCGGAGTAACCGACGCAGCAGCGGAATCTTCGTAGGCGATTGGCGGAGCCGGCGCAGCACCAAGCCCACCCATAACACCACCACTAACTCTTTTGGCGGCGCCGCCATAGTTGCCGCCCGAGCCTACCCTTCCAATCCGTGCCAACGGTGTTATCAATCACCGCCCAGGACTGCAACGTCGCCTGCTGTTTCTGTCCACCATCGGAGAAGATCAGCCGATACGTCGACTTCCACACCGGAACCTCAGAGATATAACTCACACGGATCTGCCGTGCACCGGTGCCCGTGGCATCCAGAGTCAGGTGACGCAGACCGCCTCCGCGGTTTGCCGCTAGCAGTTCCAGATAATGCGACAAATCCTGATGCAGTGCACCATCGAGCAGACGCACCTGTGTCTGCGAGTTGAGCTGAATGGTACGCACGCCGCCAACATCCGAGACCACCGTCAGGAACTGCGCCATTGGCCGCGGCTTGTCGTCTCCGCTTCCGGTGTTGCCTGCAGGCAGATCGCGCAACTCCATATTCAGCAATCGTCCAGTAACAGCCGCACCGTTGCCGGTAACTTCGATGCGTGCACCACGAATGGCCTGATAGAGATCGGCCTCGGTGGGGTTCTCACTCAGCGCCAGCGGCAGGCTCTTCAACTGCTGGCCCAGCGGTGTGGTGGAGTTGTAGCCTGCGCCGTTGATCTTGCCACCGTTCAGATCGATCGCGGTCAACGTCTGCAGTACATCGTTCAGCTGTTCGCTGGTGAAGTCGATCGTCACCTGCTGATTGCCGGTAACCTCGCCTGCGTGTTCGAAGAAGCCGACTCCGTTCTTATAAAGCGCAACACTTCGCACCGGCAGGCTCTGGGCCGCAGCTTCTTTTGCAGCTCGCAGCACACGCGGCGTAGCAGCCTGTTGAGCTGCAATGTTGGCAGGGTTGAGAAGTGAGGATGAGAGGAGTGAAGCAACCAGCGCCGCAGCAGACGATCTCAATGCAAGCCTCCGAGGGCACAACAACTACGGCAGTTTAGACCGTGGAGGTTGGGTTTGGTGAGTCTAACTGCCAGAGATAGACACCCCCAGATGTAGAAAGGTTCCCGGAGTCCCCCATGCACTGGGTGCCCCAGGTCCCTCGGGGACACCACTCCAGCGAAACAAGTTCTCTGGGGACCGGACATGGGCCTGGCCCTCCCTGCCTGAAGCGCTCACCTACGATAGGCCGTTATAGCGCGGGCCTTCAGCCCTTCAACGCTTTCGCGCGCCGGAAACTGGAGCGTTGCCCCAGGCTGCTATAGAACGTACCTTTGGTGCTTTGAATAGGCACGCTTATTGCAGGAGACACTCAGCAACCGAGAGCCTGTCCAAATAGATCATCAAGCTTTTCTCCTGGAGTTCTTACGGCATCGGTTGAGACCTGTGCTTTGGACTTGAGGATAAACCGGGCGCCATCCCAGGCGTAACGATAGACGGCCATCCGGCTTGGCCCTAGGTAGTGGACGTCATGCTCCTGATAGCGCTCCGATGTCACGGTCAACACTGTGCTTCCTGCTCTTGTATAAAGAAAAGCTCCGCCTCGTGTGTCGTAATCTGGGATGGCTGAAGTCAGTTGAGTGACGCGGCCATCTACCTCTCCGAAGAGCGCCGGTTTATAGCGGCAGTCTGAGCCCCCTGGGTACTTCGCCATCACAATGAGCAGAGGATCGGGAAGCCCCTGACGATGAAAGGCGACCACATACTCTTCGAGCAAGTGGTGCTGCGGGTCACCTTTGTCGACAATCTCCCGCCAGTCCTCTCCCTCACCAATCACTGCATCCAACAAGGTTTCATGCTTGTCCAGGGAACGAAAAAGAACATGGGGATTTTTGCCCTGTTCTATAGTGCCTCAACAATGGAGAGCCATTGGGCCGCTGGCAGCTAGTCGTCCAAAACTGCTCGCGGAAGCCATCCCTTCTCTCCAGGGAGAATCGTCGCAGAGTATGGTGTCCAGACGATTCCGCCGAATAAAATAGGAACTCTTCTAACTCTGAGTTGAGTGAAGTCCAGACTGAACTGTCGCAGATCCGCCGCCAGATAGTTATATCCTTTCATCTCTGGCTGCAAACTGTTAAAAAAGTTACGATCTCTCCACATTCGTTTTCTTGAAAAATCCGGATGGTCCGTCCGGTATATCTCATAGTCATTGGCAAAGATGCTGATTCTCGTAATGTGGCGAGCAAGGATAGGAGAGCAGTAGAACTGTAAAAACGCGTGATCAAGATCATGCAGTGTGCTCAATGGGCTCTTTCCGTCAAACGAGCCACCCGCTTCTAAGCGGTTCAGTTGGCCATAGCGCCACAGAAAAGTTTGGTTAATACCTGTCACCGGAGCATTTTTCCAAAGCATGCTCTGATGCCCTCGAACCATGCCAAGTCCGCCATTTGCAACTCGATTAAAGCCTCCTATCAAGATGCTTTGTGGCTCTGGCCTTTTGGATGTTGCAGTGAGTTGAGCGACGAAAGCGTAGTCTCCCAGTTGTTCCAAATTCATATCCTGATCCAGTTTCAGGACAACGAATATCCCTTCGAGCTGGTTCGACCAGTCATGGACAAATACCTCGGTGATATTCGGCTTTGCATCTAGGGAGGGGTTTGACTGCAAACTTTGAGGGGTACGGGATGAGTTTTCCGTGTGGCGAATCCACCCGTCAAGCAGGAAGCCGAGCAAGCCCACGCACAAGCTAGAACCAACGGCTAATGCCACCCTCTTTTTGAGGGTCGCACCTTCGAATTCGGTTAATAGGAATTTTAGCCAGATGAGGATAGGTGCTAGAACGAAACAGAACCGGGCAATGATGAACTGATCTTTGAGAGATAACGCTCCGATTCCCGCTGAAAAGATGATTGCCGAAGTCCATCCGATTACGGACCAACTTGCAAGCCGCGTTCCGATCGGCAAGGGGCTCGACAATATCTCCTCCCTTTCCGATTCATACTCACGACGAATTCTTCGTTCCAGTTTTGCTTTACTCTCTCGTCCCATCCGTGATCAAGGATAAGAAAATTGCAAGGTGGGCACCAACAAAAAATGGCAGGGCGTAAGCCCTGCCATTTTTTAGCTTTGCTCGCGAAGCGAGCCGTTCGCCGACCGCGAAGGTCACTCGGCGGCGAGTTCTTCCTGTTCGCCTTCCATGCGCATTGCCTCGAGCTCGCGCTCTTCGGCGTCGTGCGCTTCCTGAACTTCCTGCTGGATACGGGCGGCTGCTTCTTCCAGCTCCGGAGAGAGCTGGACGTTGCGGTAGTACTCCATGCCCGTACCGGCCGGGATCAGGCGGCCGACGATGACGTTCTCCTTCAGACCGCGCAGGTTGTCGATAGCTCCATTGATCGAAGCCTCGGTGAGTACGCGCGTGGTCTCCTGGAAGCTGGCTGCGGAGATGAAGCTCTCCGTCGACAGCGACGCCTTGGTGATACCGAGCAGCAGCGGGCGGCCGATTGCCGGACGTCCACCGTTGGCGATGGCCTTGTCGTTCTCCTCGCGGAAGCGGAACTTATCCACCTGCTGTTCCAGCAGGAAGTTGGTATCGCCCACATCCTCGATCTTCACCCAGCGCAGCATCTGACGAACGATGGTCTCGATGTGCTTATCGGAGATAGCCACACCCTGCAACCGGTAGACTTCCTGGATCTCGTTCACCAGGTAGATCTGCAGTTCGCGCTCGCCCAGCACGGCAAGAATGTCGTGCGGGTTGAGAGGACCGTCCATCAGCTGATCGCCGGCACGAAGGCGCTCGCCTTCCTGCACGTTGACGTGGATACCGCGCGGGACGGAGTACTCACGCTCCTCCCCGTTGTCGCCGGTGACGTAGATCTTGCGCTGACCCTTGGTAACATCGCCGAACCGGACTGCGCCATCGATCTCGCTGATGGTGGCCGTTTCGCGCGGCTTACGGGCCTCGAAGAGTTCCACAACACGCGGCAGACCGCCGGTGATGTCCTTCGTACGGGTCGACTCACGCGGAATCTTCGCGAGCACATCGCCCGGGAAGACCTCATCGCCATCAGCCACCATAAGGTGCGAGCGCGAAGGCATGAGGTACCGCTTGTTCGCCTTGTCGGACTTGATGAGCAGCGTGGGCTGACGCTTTTCGTCGGGAGCGTCCGTAACCACCAGGCGCGACAGGCCGGTGACTTCGTCCACTTCTTCGTTCAGCGTGATGCCTTCCTGCAGGTCCTTGAACTGCACCGTACCACCAACCTCGGTGACGATGGAGAAGGTGTACGGATCCCACTCGCCGAGGGTGGCGCCGAGCTCGACATGCTGGCCGTCCTCAACACGCAGCTTCGCGCCGTAGAGGATTACGTAGCGCTCCTTCTCGCGGCCCTTCTCGTCGAGGATAGCGATCGAACCCGAGCGGTTCATGGCAACCAGGCCACCGTCCTTGGAGCGGACCGTGTTCAGGTTGATGAAGCGAACCGTACCGGGGTTCTTGGCGTCGAGGTGCGACTGGCCTTGTCCTCGTCGATCTCCTGGTTCACTTCGACAATGATGTTGCCCTCGAAGTCCTTGAGCTTCTCGAGCGAGACGCGGCCGATGATACGGTCACGCAACGGTTCGATGGTCTCACCGGCTTCGATGATCGGGGTCACGTAGATACCCTCAACGGTGCCGCAGTCGTTCTCGCTGATGATCACGTCCTGCGCCACGTCGACCAGACGGCGGGTCAGGTAACCCGAGTCAGCGGTCTTCAGAGCGGTATCGGCCAGACCCTTACGTGCGCCGTGCGTCGAGATGAAGTACTGCAACACGGTCAGACCTTCACGGAAGTTCGCCGTGATGGGGGTTTCGATGATTTCGCCCGAGGGCTTGGCCATCAGACCGCGCATACCCGAGAGCTGACGGATCTGCTGCTTCGAACCACGAGCGCCCGAGTCGGCCATGATGTAGATCGGGTTCATGGCGCCTTCCTTATCGGCGCGCTTCATGTTGCCGAACATCTCATCGGCCACCTTTTCGGTGATTCCCGACCACAGCTGGATGACCTTGTTGTTACGCTCGCCGTTGGTGATCGCGCCGTCCAGATACTGCTGCTGCAACGCGATGACCTGCTTTTCGGCATCGTGCACAACGGTGTACTTCGAGTCCGGGATGACCATGTCGTCAAGACCGACCGACAGACCCGAACGCGTTGCGTACTGGAAGCCCAGCTCCTTGATGCGGTCCAGCGCCTTCACCGTGGTCTCGAGACCGAGGTTCAGGTAGCTGTAGTTCACCAGCTGGCCAATGCCCTTCTTCTTCAGCAGGCCGTTCACGTACGGCATGCCGTCAGGCAGAGCGTCGTTCAGGATGGCGCGGCCCACGGTGGTGGAGATGTACTGCTTGTTGTACTCCACCGGCTCAGTGTGCAGCAGGTCCTGATCGTCGTACGCGGACGTCATGTCGAGCACGGCACCGGAGTAGCGCAGACGGATCGGCGACAGCGTTTCGACTTCGCCGGCGTGCAGGGCCATCAGCACCTCTTCGATGTTGCCGAAGGTGCGGCCTTCGCCCCTGGCGCCGACCTTGGACTTGGTCAGGTAGTACAGACCAAGCACCATGTCCTGCGTCGGCACCGTGATCGGTGCGCCGCTGGCGGGCGAAAGGATGTTATGCGACGCGAGCATCAGCACGCTGGCCTCGACCTGAGCTTCAGGCGAGAGCGGGATGTGCACGGCCATCTGGTCRCCGTCGAAGTCCGCGTTGAAGGCGGTGCAGACCAGCGGATGGATCTTGATGGCCTTACCTTCCACCAGCACGGGCTCGAAGGCCTGAATGCCGAGGCGGTGCAGCGTTGGAGCGCGGTTCAGCAGCACCGGATGGTCCTTGATGACCTCTTCCAGGATGTCCCAAACGATAGCGTCCTGCAGCTCGACCATCTCCTTGGCCTGCTTGATGGTGGTGCAGTGACCGGTCTGCTCCAGACGGTGATAGATAAAGGGCTTGAAGAGCTCAAGCGCCATCTTCTTCGGCAGACCGCACTGGTGCAGCTTCAGCTCAGGACCGACCACGATAACCGAACGGCCGGAGTAGTCCACACGCTTACCGAGCAGGTTCTGACGGAAGCGGCCCTGCTTACCCTTCAGGGTGTCAGAGAGCGACTTCAGCGGACGGTTGTTCGCGCCACGCAGCACGCGGCCGCGACGGCCGTTATCGAACAGCGCGTCTACCGCTTCCTGCAGCATGCGCTTTTCGTTGCGGACGATGACCTCAGGAGCGTGCAGGTCCATCAGCTTCTTCAGACGGTTGTTACGGTTGATCACGCGGCGATACAGATCGTTCAGATCTGAGGTCGCGAAGCGTCCGCCATCCAGCGGCACCAGAGGACGAAGCTCGGGCGGGATCACTGGAATCACATCCAGGATCATCCACTGCGGCTTGTTGTCGCTCTTACGGAAGGCCTCAACCACCTTCAGGCGCTTGGCGTACTTCAGCTTCTTCTGGAGCGACTGCTCCTGCTTCATGCGCTCACGCAGCTCGATGCCGAGCTCGTTGATTTCAACGCGCTTGAGCAGCTCCTTGATCGCCTCGGCGCCCATCATGGCCTTGAAGCCGCTCGGACGATACTGCTGGTCGAGCTCGCGGAACTTGGCCTCGTCCTTGATGATTTCGCGCTCCTTCACCGGAGCGTCGCCTGGATCGATCACGACATATGACTCGAAGTACAGCACGGCTTCGAGCTCGCGGAGCGAGATGTCGAGCAGGTGGCCGATACGCGAGGGCAGGCCCTTGAAGAACCACACGTGCGAGCAGGGCGAAGCCAGCTCAATGTGGCCCAGGCGCTCACGGCGGACCTTGGACAGTGYGACCTCAACGCCGCACTTGTCGCAGATTACGCCGCGGTGCTTCATGCGCTTGTACTTGCCGCAGWRGCACTCCCAGTCCSKGRTCGGACCGAAGATACGGGCGCAGAACAGGCCGTCRCGYTCMGGCTTGAAGGTACGGTAGTTGATGGTCTCGGGCTTGGTAACTTCGCCGTGCGACCAGCTGCGGATCTTCTCCGGGCTGGCGAGCGAGATACGGATAGCGTCGAAGTCCGTGATGGGACCAGTCAGTTCAAAAGGGCTGGAGCGGAACATAATCTTCAGTCTCCGTGGCAGTGAGCCCAACTTCCTCTCACTGTCTTTGGTTTCACTTCACTGCGGTCACTTTTGGCGGACCACGTTGCCGGTACTTACCAGATCTTGAGCGGGTGGGCGATCACCTTTCGGTGACCGCCACCTTCGTTAGTCGGCCGCCGCGATTGCAGGCACAGGAGCCTTCTTGCCGTCGAGCTTGATGAGCTCAACATCAAGGCAGAGCRACTGCAGTTCGCGGATAAGCACATTGAACGACTCGGGCACGCCAGGCTCGATCGCAGCTTCACCCTTGACGATGGCCTCGTAGATCTTGGTACGGCCATAGACGTCGTCAGACTTGGCGGTGAGCAGCTCCTGCAGGATGTAAGCAGCGCCGTATGCTTCCAGCGCCCACACTTCCATTTCGCCGAAGCGCTGTCCGCCGAACTGCGCCTTACCACCGAGCGGCTGCTGGGTGATGAGCGAGTACGGTCCGATCGAGCGAGCGTGGATCTTGTCGTCGACCAGATGCGACAGCTTGAGCATGTAGATGTAGCCCACAGTCGCCGGCTGTTCGAACGCATCACCAGTCATGCCGTCAAGCAGTTGCGACTTGCCCGAGCTGGGCAGGCCGGCTGACTTGAGCAGAGCCTTGATCTCACTTTCGCGAGCGCCGTCGAAGACCGCGGTGCCGAACCAGATACCACGCTTCATACCGGCGGCGACGCGCATGGTCTGCTCGTCGTCGAGGTCCAGAAGCTGGTTCAGAGCGGCTGTGCCTTCAAAGCGCGCCTTGAAGATCTCGCGAACCTCAGCGGCGTCCTGGGCCTTCTTGGCCAGCTCCGCCACCTGCTCGCCGAGCGTATGCGCGGCCCAGCCGAGGTGCGTCTCGAGGATCTGTCCCACGTTCATACGGGACGGTACGCCGAGCGGGTTGAGTACGATCTCCATCGGGGTGCCATCAGGCAGATACGGCATATCCTCTTCGGGGAGGATACGGGCGATAACACCCTTGTTGCCGTGACGGCCTGCCATCTTGTCACCGACCGAAAGCTTACGCTTCATGGCGATGTAGACCTTGACCAGCTTGATGACGCCCGGAGGCAGCTCATCGCCCTTCTGCAGCTTGCCGATCTTCTCGTTCGTGATCTTGCGCAGAACGTCGATCTGACGGGAGGTCATCTCCTCGATCTCATCGATCTGCTCGTTGACGCGCGGATCCTTGTCGTTGTAACGGATACGCTTCAGGTTACGCGTCGAGATCAGCTCGATGGTCTCGCGGTTCAGGATGTCGCCCTTCGAGAGCAGCTTCTTATTCGTGCGCTCGTCGTGCAGATCAGCCTGGACTTCCTTGCCGCCAAGGATGTTCTCAAGGCGCTTCAGACGCTCGTCGGTCAGAATGCGGATTTCGTCGCCGAGGTTCTTCTCCAGCTTCTCAATCTGCTCCTGCTCGATGGCCTTGGCGCGCTCGTCCTTCTCCTGGCCCTTGCGGGAGAAGATGCGGACATCAACGACCGTACCTTCAATGCCCGGAGGGCAGGTGAGCGAAGCGTCACGAACATCGCCGGCCTTCTCACCGAAGATSGCGCGCAGCAGSYTCTCTTCCGGAGTGAGCTGAGTCTCRCCCTTCGGSGTGACCTTGCCGACCAGGATGTCGTTGTGGCCGATCTTGGCGCCGATACGGATGATGCCCGACTCATCGAGATCACGCAGAGCGTGCTCGCTGACATTCGGAATATCACGCGTGATCTCTTCCGGTCCAAGCTTCGTGTCGCGGGCCTCGATCTCGAACTCCTCGATGTGCACCGAGGTGTAGTAGTCCTCACGGACCAGCTTTTCAGAGATCAGGATCGCGTCCTCGAAGTTGTAACCGCGCCACGGCATGAAGGCCACCAGCACGTTACGTCCAAGACCAAGCTCGCCCTGCTCCGTGCAAGGACCGTCAGCGATGACCTGTCCCTTGAGAACACGGTCGCCCTTACGGACCACCGGCTTCTGGTTGATGCAGGTGTTCTGGTTCGAACGCTTGAACTTGATGAGCTGGTAGATGTCCGAACCAACCTCACGCGAGAGCTGTGTCGGATGATGCTCACCCTCAACGCGGATGATAATGCGCTCGGAGTCGACCGAGTCGACGAGACCGTTACGCTTGGCCAGGATGACGGCGCCGGAATCGCGGGCGGTGACACCCTCCATACCGGTACCGACCAGCGGAGCCTCGGCGACCAGCAGCGGCACAGACTGGCGCTGCATGTTCGCTCCCATCAGGGCGCGGTTCGCGTCGTCGTGCTCAAGGAACGGCACCAGCGATGCGGCCACGGAGACAAGCTGCTTCGGCGAAACGTCGATGTAGTCGACCTCAGCCTTCGGAACCAGGACGAAGTTGCCCTGACGGCGGGCATTCACCAGATCTTCCTGGATAATGCCGGCAGCGTCCAGTTCGATGTTCGCCTGTGCGATGGTGTGACGGTCTTCTTCCCAGGCCGAGAGGTAGAAGCTGAAAGGCTCAACCTCGAGCGCGCGCTTCTTATCCTTCTTCAACTGCTCGATCAGCTTGTGTGACTCGCTGATCTCGAGCACGTCGCCCACGCGCAGACCCGACTCGCCGCTGTTGGTCACAGCGACGTAGTCCAGCACCCGCGAGTCCTTCACCTTGCGGTAAGGCGACTCGATGAAGCCGTACTCGTTGATGCGGGCAAAGCAGCTCAGCGAGCTGATCAGACCGATGTTCGGACCTTCCGGCGTCTCGATCGGGCAGATACGGCCGTAGTGCGTCGGGTGCACGTCRCGRACTTCRAAGCCCGCGCGCTCACGCGACAGACCGCCCGGCCCAAGGGCCGACAGACGGCGCTTGTGCGTGATTTCTGACAGCGGGTTGGTCTGGTCCATGAACTGCGAGAGCTGCGACGATCCGAAGAACTCGCGAATGGCAGCCATCACCGGCTTCGCGTTGATCAGGTCGTGCGGCATCGCGGTCGACATCTCCTGGTAGACCGACATCTTTTCCTTGATGGCGCGCTCCATACGGACCAGGCCGATGCGGAACTGATTCTCCATCAGTTCGCCCACGGCGCGGACGCGGCGGTTGCCAAGGTGATCGATATCGTCCACCGCGCCGATGTTCTTGCGCAGCTTCAGCAGGTAACGGATGGTGCCGTAGAAGTCCTCGGGCGTAAGAGTGCGCTTGTCGAGCTCAGTGGCATCTGCGTTCTCATACAGCTTGATGTTGAACTTCAGACGGCCTACGCGCGAGAAGTCGTACTTGCGCGGGTCGAAGAACATGCCCTCGAACAGAGCTGTAGCGGTGTCCAGCGTCGGCGGSTCGCCCGGACGCAGCTTGCGGTAGATCTCGATCAGAGCCTCTTCCGGCTTTCGGACAGAGTCACGCTTCAGCGTGTTGGTGATGATGTTGCCCACATCATCGCGCTCCGGGAAGAAGACCTCGATGCTGGTCACACCCGACTGCGCGATCTTATGCAGCTTGTCGGTGGTGATCTCCTGGTTGGCCTCGTAGAGCAGCTCGCCCGTCGTCAGGTCGACAACGTCAGCGGCAAAGATCGACGCGTCGAACTCGGCGGTCTCAACCTCAACGTCAGCAACCTTGCCGGCGCGGATCTGCTTCAGGATCGAGGGGGAAACCTTGCGGTTCGGATGAGCGACATCGTTGCCGTCCACCTTCACCACGCCCGCCGGCTTCGAACCCAGCAGGTTGGTGGCGCCCTCTTCCTTCACCTTCCAGAAGAGCTTCTGGTCGCGGACGTTGATGGTGTCCACGGTGTAGAAAGTCTTCAGGATCTCTTCGTCCGTACGCAGGCCGAGAGCGCGCAGGAAGATGGTGCCCAGGAACTTACGCTTACGGTCGATACGGACATACAGAATGTTCTTCTGGTCGTACTCGAACTCGACCCAGCTTCCGCGGTAGGGAATGATCTTGCCCAGGAAGTAGGTACGGTTGTTCGCGGTCTCGAAGAAGACACCGGGCGAGCGGTGCAGCTGCGAAACGATTACGCGCTCGGTGCCGTTCACGATGAAGGTGCCGTTCGCCGTCATCAGCGGAATATCGCCGAAGAAGACTTCCTGCTCCTTCATATCGCGCAGAGTCTTGGCGCCGGTGTCCGGATCCTTGTCGTAGATCTTCAAGCGGATGGTCACCTTCAGCGGAGCGGAGAAGGTCATGCCGCGCTCTTCGCACTCAGCCTGGTCGTACTTCAGCTGCAGACCGACAGGGTCACCGCACTTGGTGCAGAAGTCGGGGGTGTTCTTGTTGTAGGTTCCGCAGAAGGTACAAAGAACATCGCCCGGGTGGAACGGGTCGGTGATCACCATGTGGCCGCAGTTAACGCAGGCCGTACGCAGGTGATTCAGACCCTTGAGGTAACCGCACTTGCACTCCCAGTTGCCGATGGAGTAATCGACAAACTCGAGTTCCGAGACGTTCCGGAAATCGGTGATCGGAAAGACAGACGTAAAGACCGACTGCAGGCCGTTATCTTCACGCTCCTGCGGCAGCTTATCCATCTGCAGAAAACGCTCATAGCTGCGACGCTGGACCTCGATGAGGTTCGGGATCTGAATAGCGGTAGGGATTTTGGAAAAGTCGAGACGGCTACGGACCGCGCGCAATTCGCTGGACATCGTGTGTTTGCTCCTGACTTCGTGCCTTCCGAGGCCTCCGGTCGACTTTGCGGTGCATCTAACCCGCAAATGCCTTCCGAAGGGGCGGCGGACTCAAGCTTCTGAGATTCCGCCCGGATGTTTGCGCTGTTCAGACCGCCCGTCCTCGGTTGCCGGACTGGTCCATGCGCAGGATGCTGCGCCGAAGTGGCGAAACTTCGGCATTGAAACCTGAATTTTGTTGGCTGCCCGGCAGTGAATTCTGCTATAACAAGCGCGAGCAGCGCAGAGAAACGCTATCTGCTGCCCTGATGCAAAGACGGCAAAACGCCCTTAGAGACGACGAGTCCCAAGAGCGCAACGACCGGCTTGTGCACTAGCTGAATCTTTTCGATGTAAATATCTGCCGCCTGCTTCCCGCTCGCCCTTCCGAAAGCTTTTGCCGCGAATGATTACTGCTCGGGGTACCATGCCGGTGCGCTCGCCGCTGACGCATTCTGCATGACCGGTCCTTGGTGGGCCGGGAGTAAATCCTGATCTTGTCGAGTATCGGTGAGACCGGAAAGTCGTCGCGAACCCATCTGCCCCGTTACGCACACCCAGGCAGGAGCGGGTCTCCTCATCCACAGAGGATACCGCTTCCACCTTGGAAGTGCAAGTGCTGGGTGCGAGCCGAAATCCGCCTCACAGACGAATCTCCGGGCCGTAGCCCGGAGCCCGCCAGAACCCTTCGCCCGAAGGCGAGAAGTTACTTGATCTCGACAGCCGCGATGCCTTCGAACTTCTTCGCAACGGCAGCCGCTTCGTCCTTTGAAACGTTCTCCTTCAAAGGCTTCGGAGCGCCGTCGACCAGATCCTTGGCTTCCTTGAGGCCCAGGCTGGTGACTTCGCGTACAGCCTTGATGGTGTTGATCTTGTTCGCGCCGGCTTCCTTCAGGATGACGGTGAACTCGGTCTTCTCTTCGGCCACGGGAGCAGCAGCACCCGCACCGGCGCCGGCGACGACCACAGGGGCCGCGGCTGCCGCGGAGACGCCGAGGCGCTCCTCAAGCTTCTTGACGAGAGCCGCCGCGTCGAGCAGGCTCAGGCTAACGATCTGATCTTCCAACTGCTGAATGTCCGCCATGTTATTTCTCCAGTACTTCTGAACTTGAAATTTTGCTTACTGCTTACTACTCGCCGGAGCCCACTTCCACTCCGGTTGCCATCCTCGGCAGGCTCCGATGCGCCCAGACAAGCGCCCCGCCGCGATAGCGAAACTTGATTCATGCCAGCGAAACTTGCTTTACGCCAGCGAAAGTTGTTTTACGCGCCTTCGGCCGGAGCCTCAGTCGCAGCCGCTTCGGCCTGAACGTCCGGCTCCACTGCGGCAACTGCCGCCGGGGCCTCAGCCGCAGCCGATTCGGCCTGAACGTCCGGCTCCGCCGCGGCAACTGCCGCCGGGGCCTCAGCCGCGCCGCCAAACTTGCCCTTCTCGACGCCCTGGTTGATCACAACCGCCAGGTCGCGGCCGGTCGCATTGATGACCGTCGCCAGGCGCTGTGCCGGAGAGTTGATGAGGAAGAGCAGCTTCGAGAAGATCTCTTCCTTGCCGGGCAGGCTGGCCAGATCGCCGATCTCGGCAACCGTGATCACCTTGCCGTCGATAATGCCCAGCTTGAAGGTGAACTCAGCATTGTCCTTGACCCAGGTCGAGAGCGCCTTCGCCAGAGCGACCGGATCGCCCTCGGTATAAGCAACCGAGCTGACGCCCTTCAGACCCTGCAGTGCAGCCTCAATCTTGGTGCCGGCGGCCGCCTTCGGGGCCAGTTTGTTCTTGATAACGTGATACTTGCCGCCCGCCTCGCGGATGGTCTTGCGGAGCGAGAAATCCTTGCCCGCCGTCAGACCCGAGAAGGTGCCGAYGATCGCCGAGGTAGAGTTGGCCAGATCCTTCGTGAGGAACTCGACCGTTGCGTGCTTCTTTGCCTTGGACACTGCCATGGTGAAAAATCCTTTGTGCCGGCTCAATCCCGGCGAGAATTCATAAGCCGCTGAACAGCGGCGAAAACCTTATGCCTTGCCGGCTGCGTCGATCACCGACGAATCCAGCTGAACTCCGGGGCCCATCGTGGAGCTGACA